>JBEGTV010000382.1:0-3314 GCA_041179225.1 Deinococcota bacterium
TCCTTTCGGGCGCTTGGCTGTGGTGATCATTGTGAATGAAGGCTTGAGTTTCTTATCTGTGGTCTGAGTTGTGCTTTATCATTTCCCTCCAAAGTGTGCCGAGTGCAGTAAAAGCGGCTCGTTCTTTCATGGTGCGGCGGTCTCCGACGACAATCAGTTGATGTTCAAAAAGTGTTCCTGTAGGCGAGGTAATGGTCACAAAGAGTGTTCCAGCTGGCATGGCATCACCAAAACTATTGTCGGCTGCGCCTGTGCAAGCCAATCCCCAATCGGCACCAAAGTTTGAACGGGCAATTTTGGCAAGTTCAGTGGTCGTTGCTTGGCTAATCGCGCCATGCTGCGTGAGGATTTCAGGGTTGACTCCAAGTTTTATTTTTGCCCTACTCGAGTACACCACCGCGCCGCCTTGAAAAATTTCACTTGCGCCTTTGGGGTTAGACAGTTCATCGCTGATAATACCCCCAGAGATACTTTCGATCACCGCTAAAGTTTGATTTTTTGAACGCAGTTGCTCGAGAATAATTTCTGGCAGGCTTTGGTCGTCTGTGCCGTAAACAAAACCAGATAATTTTTCTTGCACAGCCTGTTCGCTGAAAGCAGCCAGTTTTTGGGCTGCCTCGAGTGTGCTGGCACTGGCAGCCACGCGGACATGCACTCCATCACGCCGAGCGTATGTGCCAATGCTGGGGTTTTGTTGCCTCGCTAGTTCGCCTAGGCGTTCGGCTAAGTGGCTTTCGCCAATGCCAATGGTACGAAACGTCTTAAAGTAAAAACCACTTTGCGGCAACTCGAGACGCGGCAAAACTTGTTCTGACCACATGCGTTTCATTTCCCGTGGCGGTCCGGGCATGGCAATAATAATTTTTTGGCTGTTTGGTACGCGCACAAACCAACCCGGGGCTGTGCCAACTGGGTTAGGAATGGCAGCAGCACTTTTAGAAACCCATGCTTGTTTAACATTTTGTTCTGGGAAACTGCGTCTTCTTGCTTCAAACCAAGCGCGGAGTTTACTTAGGTATTCCTCGTCTATAACTGCGGTTTCGCCGATGGTGGCAAGGATACCTTCTCGAGTCAGGTCGTCGTCGGTGGGTCCAAGTCCGCCGCCAAGAATCACAAGGTCAGAACGGCTTAAGGCTCTTTTTATGGCTTCTTCGAGTCGCTCGAGGTTATCGCCAACGGTGGTTTTCCAGTGTATAAAAACCCCACGGTTTTTGAGTTCCGATGCGATATATGCCGCATTGGAATCGGTGATTTCACCCATGAGTAGTTCTGTTCCAACACTGATTATTTCTGCTAACAACGTAATCACTCCTTCTTATTTTATACCAGACAAATGAGGCTTTGTCAAAGTCTAGCAGGAAGAACAGGCAAAAGGCGAAAAAGCAAACAAACTGCAAAAAGCAATTGCGGTTATTGACACCGGTCAAGAACATCATTTAATCGATACCAACTTGCTTTAGTTAATTTGATTCAGTCTAAATTCGGCTTACCCTTGGTTTAGAACAAGGCGAATGTTACACTCCTGTTATGACCCAAGACCCAGTGTTTGATTTAATTGCACTCGAGCATGAGCGGCAACACGATGGCTTAGAACTGATTGCTTCCGAGAATTTCACCAGTGCTGCTGTGCGTCAAGCTGTCGGCAGTGTCTTGACCAATAAATACGCCGAAGGCTACCCCGGTAAACGTTGGTACGGCGGCTGCGAAGTCGTGGACAAAATCGAACAACTAGCGATTGACCGACTCAAAGAACTGTTTGGAGCAGCTTGGGCAAATGTCCAACCGCATTCTGGCTCGAGTGCCAATATTGCGGTTTACAGTGCGCTCTTAAAACCCGGCGATACGGTTTTGGGCATGGATTTGAGTCATGGTGGGCATTTAACCCACGGCAGTCCAGTTAATTTCTCGGGCTTAAATTACAAAGTGATTGGCTATAAAATCCGTGAATCCGACGAGTTACTGCACATGGAAGATGTTCGGGCGCTAGCACTAGAACACAAACCCAAAATGATTATTTGCGGTGCAAGTGCGTACTCGAGAACCCTAGATTTTGCAGCCTTTCGCGCCATTGCCGACGAAGTTGGCGCGTACTTAATGGCAGACATTGCCCATATCGCTGGTTTGGTGGCGGCGGGAGTGCATCCTAGCCCTGTGCCACATGCTCATGTTGTAACCAGCACCACCCATAAAACCTTGCGTGGACCACGCAGTGGGATTATTTTTTCTAATGACCTTGAAGTGGCAGCCCTCCTTGACCGCAGTATTTTCCCCGGCACACAAGGGGGTCCACTCGAGCATGTGATTGCTGGTAAAGCGATTGCTTTTGCCGAAGCCTTACAACCAGAATTCAAGTTGTACTCGAGCCAGATTATTAAAAATGCACAGGCAATGGTGGCAGCTTTTCAAAAACGCGACTATAAGGTCTTATCGGGCGGTACGGACAATCATTTATTTGTGCTTGATATTCGTCCGCTTGGTCTAAATGGCACAAAAGCCAGTCGGATGCTCGACGCGGCGCACATCACCATTTCAAAAAGTACCCTGCCATTTGACACTGAAAAAATTATGCACGGCGGCGGGATTCGCATTGGCACACCCGCCATCACCACCCGTGGGATGCTAGAAGCAGACATGGAAACCGTGGCTGACCTGATAGATCGCACCCTGCGTGGTGCAGACCCAGAAGCGATGCGTTTAGAAGTCAAGAATTTTGTCTCGAGATTTGTGCTGCCTTAAAGGGCATTCAGAACTCGGGCTTCTAACGCCGATAATTCTTGTTTGGCTCGGGGGAAAACACCTTGGGCATCGTGTAACTCGAAGGCAGGGGAGAGGTCGCTCGAGACAACTTCTCCCCACTTTGGCTGGCTACCCCAGAATTCGGCTCGTAACATCCAAGTGGTTTCTTGTTTATACGCCACGGCATAAGCTGCCCCAAGTTCACGCAGTACCGAGAATGTGGCGGTCTCCGAACGGGCTTGCTCGAGCCGCACAACTGGCACTCGAGGGCGCAAACGCAAAGTGGCACTTTCAATCCGAACACGGCGGCTTAAACTGGCATCTGAACCAATAACAAGGCGTACCGCGTCGTAACCCGCCACATTCTTGACGACTTTTCCACCAACACTAACCGTACCGTGAGCCGCCGTATAGGTTAGCCCAAGAACATCTTTACGAACTGGTGGCATCTCGAGCAAACCAAGCCCACCAGACAACAACCAATCCTCAAGGGTGATTGGTAAACGAGGCGCACGGTATTGCAATCCACTTGGCAGGGCAGACTCGAGTTCTTCTAAAGTGGTCTTGCCAGATATAAC
>JBEGTV010000383.1:0-3306 GCA_041179225.1 Deinococcota bacterium
TCAGATTTGTAGACCCGAGAAATACCGTACACTAAGTGTTATGAAAACCTTAGTTGGAACACTTGAAGAATTTGAAATCAGCACTCAAAAGAGTCTCGAGATTGGTCAAGCGTATGTGTTGGTACTGCGTTCAATCTCAGGATTTTGGGCAATTGAAGACCGTTGTTCACACGATGATAACGAATTGCTAGGTGGCGAAATCACCGAAAACCAAGGTGCTGCCCCAAGCATTAAATGCGTGCGACACGGAGCAAGATTTAACCTCGAGAATGGCAAAGCACTTTGTTTACCTGCGGTTAAAGCCGTGAAAAGTTATCGTGCTTGGTGTGAAGATAATCTGGTTTGGGTCGAAGCCAATTAACTCTCTAGCGCGAGGCAGTTGCGCTTCAATGTGATAAGATTTTCCCCTCGAAATTCGAGGGGAAAATCTTAAAACCAATTTTAACGCCTTGGTCCGCGGTCACGATCCTTAAATCCATCTTTGCCGCCTCGGTCTGGGCGTGGTCCGCTTGGACGGGCTGCCCGCGCTGGGACTTTACCCTCGAGTTCTGGGCGACTCAGGTCTATTTTGCCGCGATCATCAATGTTCACAACTTTAACTTGGAGTTTATCGCCAACATTAAGTGCGTCTTCGACTTTGGCAATCCGTTCCTCGGAAATTTGGCTGATGTGCAGCATTCCATCAAGTCCGGGGATAATGTTAATAAACGCACCGAATTCCATGATTTTCACAACTGTACCGTTGTAAATCCCACCCACTTTGGCTTCTTCGGTGCTGCCTTGAACCCGCTCGAGAACTGCTTGGGCGGCGGCGGCATCGGCAGAGTAAATCCGTACTGTGCCGTCTTGTTCAATGGTGATTTCTGCGCCCATCGCCTCGAGTTCACGGATGTTTTTGCCACCCGGTCCAATGATTCCACCGATTTTTTCTGGTGGGATTTTGGTGGTCAGAATTCGTGGCGCGTATTGGCTCATGCTGGCTTTAGGAGCGCTAATCACAGCGTCCATCTTGTCGAGAATATGAATTCGGGCAACACGGGCTTGCTCGAGGGCTTCACGCATTAAACTTGGGGTGATGCCCTTTATTTTCATGTCCATTTGTAAGGCGGTAATGCCTTCTCGAGTACCACAAACCTTAAAGTCCATGTCGCCAAGCGCATCTTCCATACCCAAAATATCGGTCAGAATCGCGTACTGTTCGCCTTCTTTAACCAAGCCCATCGCCACACCAGCCACAGGCGCTTTTAGTGGCACACCAGCATCTAAGAGCGCCAATGTCGCAGCGCAAGTGGTTGCCATACTCGAGCTACCGTTGGATTCCAAAACATCACCGACCACCCGCACCACATAGGGGAAATCGTTATAGGCTGGCATCACGGCTTTAATAGCGCGTTTGGCAAGGTTGCCATGTCCAATTTCACGCCTCGATTGACCGCCAACCCGTTTGACTTCGCCTGTGCAGTAGGGTGGAAAATTATAATGCAGCAAGAACTTATCGTTGTCTTCTAAACCAAGGTCGTCAATAATCTGTTCACTCCGACCCGTGCCGAGCGTCGCCGTGCCAAGCACCTGAGTTTCACCGCGAGTAAACAGACTCGAACCGTGGGTGCGTGGTAAGTAACCTGTTTCAATGGTGATTGGGCGAACTGTTTGTGGGTCACGTCCATCTGCCCGAATTCGTTCCTCGAGAACCATTTTCCGCAAGGTATTTTGTTGAACCTTGTCAAAAGTATTTTTAAGCGCCGTGACTCGAGCCGCGTGAAGTTCAAAGTCGTCGGGGTCGGTACTGCTTGGGGCTGGGTTTAATTCGGCAATAATAGAATCACGCACAGCTTTAATCGCCGCGCCTTTGGCTTTTTTGCCAACCGTTAAAATTGCACTTTTTAGGTTTGCCGCAGATGCTTTCTCGGTAAACGCAGCTAAATCTGCGGCTTTCACGGCTTCTTTGGCTTCGTCTACTTTCGGTTGCCAATTAAAGGCTTCTTGACCACATTCAGCTTTCATTTGCGAAATTAAGTCAAGCACACCCTGCATTTCGGCTTGGGCAAATTCGATTGCGCCGACTAGAATATCTTCGTTTTGTTCGCTCGCGCCGGCTTCAACCATCAGCACCGCGTCTTTTGTACCAGCCACCACAAGCTCGAGTTTTGAGGCTTCGATTTGCGATAAGGTTGGATTTAACACGTACTGACCATCCAAATGCCCAACCCGAACACAAGCGGTAGGACCATCCCAAGGAATATCAGAAATTGCCAGTGCAGCACTGGCAGCGATTGCGCCAAGTACATCTGGGGTGTTTTCTTGGTCGGCGCTGATGACGGTAATAATTAACTGGGTTTCAAAGCGGTAGCCTTTAGGAAAAAGCGGACGCACTTGACGGTCGGTTAAACGCGCTGACAAAATTGCTTTTTCGCCCGGACGACCTTCACGGCGCATAAACGAACCCGGAATTTTACCGACACTATAATGCCGTTCCTCGAATTCTACAGTTAATGGCATGAAATCTAGCGTACTTGGCTTATCCGAAGCCTGTGCAGTCGCCAAAATCATCACATCACCGTAACGCAAAACTACACTGCCACTGACCAGTTTTGCGACTTTACCTGTCTCGAGACTCAGTTCTCTGCCACCCAATGTGGTCTTATAAATTTTTGCTTCCATGTTTCACCTTTTCTTCGACTTCGTGTCGGATTTGATTTTTTACCTTAAGCATTCTCTCACAATAAGATGTGAAGCGAACAGGGTTAAAAAACCAAGCTATGAGCGCTCCTTGGCGATTGCCTCGAGAAACCACTTTGGAAGGCGTTTTTGTTGTCTCGAGACCCACATTGGAAACATAGAATCCAAAATATAGGTGGTAGCGTGGTCTTCGGAGCTTCTAACCGCTCGTCCGTATGCCTGCACGATTCGCAAAGCGGTGCGCCATTCGTACCAAGCGGGGTCTATGAGTCTTCGGGCATTGACTTGAGGGTCGCCTAAATACGGGTATGGGACTTTGACGATGACTTGAAAACGCGCTTGTTCATCGGCTAAATCTACCCCTTCGGTCATGCTTGGTGTCAGCAGCACTGTCGGTAAACTCGAGGTCAGGTGACGCTCGAGTGCATCTTCGCGGCTGGCAGAATCATAATGATAAATCAGGCGTTTGCCGGCTGGCAAGGTACTGACCAAATAGCGCAGAATTTTATAACTGTGGGCGTGAATAATCCCTTTTTCGCCTTGGTGTTTCTCGAGTAACTTTGCAATCACGGCGCTCAGTTTGGGCAGTTCGGTGTCTAGTGTATCGCGGTTCAGTCTGGCGACATT
>JBEGTV010000384.1:0-3304 GCA_041179225.1 Deinococcota bacterium
CATTTCATCTTCGATATGAACGCTGTACGCCAAATGATGGACGTGCTTGACCTTTAGCCCTGTCTCCTCGAGAACTTCACGTTTGACAGCTTGCAAGGCAGTTTCGCCGTGTTCGACCATGCCACCGGGGACGGTGTACCGCACCCGCCCTAAGCCTTGCCAGTCGTTGGCGACCAACAACACACGACCCATTTTATCGCGCAGCACGGCGGCTGCGACCAGTAATTCACGCCGCGCCATTACGCAACAACCTTCTGCATTTGCTTTTCGATTCGCTCCGCAATCAGGGTTTCTTTTTCTAAAGCCCGTAAAGCAGTTGTTAATTCGCCCATGCCACCTTCGATGATCGTGACAAGCGGATAATTCTTGGCTTCACCCTCGAGACGGTGGTCGGTGACACGGTTTTGCGGATAATTATAAGTGCGGATTTTTTCGGAGCGTTCACCTGAACCAATCAAGCTCGAGCGAGCTTCGGAGCGTTCGCGGGCAGTGCGTTCGCGTTCGCGTTCAAAGAGTCTCGAGCGCAGCACGGTCAGGGCTTTATCACGGTTTTTTAACTGGCTACGACCATCTTGGCAAGTCACAGTAATCTCGTCGGGTGTGCCTTCACGGTAGACAATTCGCACCGCGCTATCGGTGGTGTTGACTCCCTGTCCACCATGTCCGCCAGCGCGGTAAACATCAATGCGGTAATCGGCAGGACTGAGTTGCACATCCACATCCTCGGCTTCTGGCAGTACCGCAATTGTGGCGGTACTGGTGTGAATCCGCCCAGCCGATTCGGTACTTGGAATACGCTGCACCCGATGCACCCCAGATTCAAACTTAAAAATCCCAAATGCCCCAGCCCCACGAATCTCGGCAGTGACTTTGGCAAAACCGCCAATATCGGACTCGTTGGTGTCAATCACCTCGAGCTTAAAATGCAGGGTTTCGCAATAACGCTGATACATCCTAAAGACATCGGCGGCAAATAAACCCGCTTCTGCTCCGCCTGTCCCAGCCCGAATTTCAAGAATCACATCTCGGGCATCGGCACTGTCTTTGGGCAGGGTCAATTCTTCAAATTCCAACTCGAGCAAAGGGATTTTTTCTTCGCACTCAAGCACGTCTAGGGCTGCCAGTTCTCCGAGGTCGGGGTCAGATAACAACCCCAATGCTTCGGAAAGGCGCTGCTTGGTCTCGAGTAACAACCGACTTAATCGGGCTAACTCCTGCATCTCGCCGTATTTGCGTTGCGCTCGAGCGTATGCCGCGCCGTCGGCAAGCAGCACCGGATCGGCAAGGCTCGCTTCGAGTTGGGCAAACTCGGCGAGAATAATTTCTAAGGACTCGTTCATAACTTACCAGTCTACCGTGTCTTGCGCCAAGGTGATAGGCGTAAAAGACTATATTCCCTCGAGAATGACCCCACTGCGCGGCTCGAGAAGCAAAGTGCCTTCGACTCGAGCATTGTTGAGTGCATCTGCATACACCCCGCCAACCTCGAGACTGACGGTTGTTTCAGAGGCATTTAAGGCAACCAAGGCACGACTACCTTCAAAGGTGCGTTCAAACATCACGGTCATCCCTTCGGTGAATAAGAACTTAATTTCACCGCGTCGCAAAGCTGGAATTCGTTTACGAGCAGCAATACAGGCTTTGGTGAACTCGAGAATTTCCGTGTTCCATTTGCTTGTATCCCAAGGCATTCCGCGTCGGCAATCGGGGTCGCTTAGACCATCCAGTCCAATTTCATCCCCATAATAAATGCAGGGTGCGCCAACAAAAGCCATTTGAAACAATGTCAAGAGTTTATAGGTTGCCAAGTCATGACCAATCACACTATGAAGCCGAGGTGTGTCGTGACTGCACAACAAATTCAATTGCACAAGGTTAATATCCCACGGATACAAAGAGAGTAATTCCTGCACACCCTTGGCAAAACCAGCCCCATTTAATTGACGCGATCCCAAGTGCTTCAAACCCGTATCTTTAATGACGCTTGGGACAATCTGCTTGGCGGCTAGAAAATCATAGGCAAGGCTCGAGAAGACATAATTCATGACCGCATCAAATTGATCGCCCTGCAACCAACGCTGGGCTGTCTCCCAGATTTCCCCAACAATATAGCCTTCGGGATTGACATTTTTAACCCGCCGCCGAAATTCTTGCCAAAAAGCATCATCATCTATTTCGTTCGGCACATCCAAACGCCAGCCGTCAATCCCTTGTTTCATCCAGTATTCAGCCACACCCCAAAGGTACTCACGCACCGCCAATGTATCGGTATTGAATTTTGGCAAAGCTGGATAACCCCACCAAGCCTCGTAATTGGGTGGCTCACGGCTTTCATATGCCCGAAGCGGAAAACCCTTAATAAAAAACCAATCCACATAAGCACTCTGCGAGCCATTTTCGAGAACATCATGGAACTGAAAAAAACCACGTGAAGCATGATTAAATACCCCATCCAAAACAACTTTCATGCCCCGCGAATGTGCCGCCTCGAGCAGTGTTTTCAGGGCTTCGTTACCGCCAAGCATTGGGTCTACCACCATGTAATCATGGGTGTGATAGCGGTGATTTGCCCCACTTTGAAAGACTGGACAAAAATAAATAGCGGTTATTCCAAGTGCCTCGAGATGATCCAAATGCTCGACCACCCCGAGTAAATCCCCGCCTTTATACCCATGCGGCGTGGGCTTAGAATCCCAAGGCTCGAGATTACTTGATTTTGCAACCGCCTCCGATTTGGCAAAACGGTCTGGAAAAATCTGATAAAAAACTGCGTCTTTGACCCAATCTGGTGTGATACTCATGGCATTATCATAACGGTTTTAGGCGCAAATTTTCCAAATACCAGTTCTAGTACACTTTTGACTGAGCTTCAAATGCACCAATCACATCTGATTTATTCAGCAAATACCCAAGGTCATCCACGCCATCTAGCAAGCACAATTTTCTAAATGGGTCAATCTGAAAACCATGACTCGAGCCGTCTGGCAGTGTTACCGTTTGACTTGGTAAATCTACTGTAATTTGCGAGTCTGGGGCTTGTTCGAGCAGATTCCAAATACTCGAGATAACATCTTCAGGCAGTGCTACAGGCAACAAGCCATTTTTCAGGCTGTTATTATAAAAAATATCTGCAAAAACAGGCGCAATAACTGTTTTGAAACCAAAATCGGTCAATGCCCAAACTGCGTGTTCTCGGCTCGAGCCAGAGCCAAAATTGCGCCCAGCCACAAGGATGCTCGCGCCTTTGTGTTGGGGCTTATTCAAACTAAATTCTGGGTTATTCGAGCCATCGGCTAAGTAGCGC
>JBEGTV010000385.1:0-3299 GCA_041179225.1 Deinococcota bacterium
AGTGCATCAATAGCTTTTGTGACTCGTTTGGCTCGAGTTTCAGGGTTTTTCGTGCCTTCTACTGATAAGGTATGAAGGCGTTTTTGACTGTACGATAACTTTTCAAAATTGACTTTGGCTACTTCGTTTTGCTGTAAAGCCACTTCTAAATCGGCTGGAATCTCGAGAACACGCGGTTCGGTGTCTAGCTCGAGACTGACTGTAATACTGTCGCCGCCTTTGACTTTTGCGCCTGTGCGGTGTTCGGCACTCACGGGAATCATAAATTTACCGCCCATGACTGCAATAGTGCTGCGGTACTCGTAACCATTGATAGTGATTTTCACGGCTGGTTTTTTACTGGGGCTTAAACTGCTGACAATCTCGGCGGGTACTTCGATGCCTGTAGCAGTTTTTCCAGCTATCAATAAAATGGTTTCAAAGGTCTTCATTTTTCCCTCGCAAAACCTAAGCCGTTCTTCACAAGTGCCTCTTTCATGAGTCGAATGCCTTTTTTGCCAATGCCATGAAGGGCTGTAATTTCAGGTTCAGTGTATGTACTTAACTGCTCTAAACTCGAGATTCCAGCCACAGCTAAGGCTTGGCTGACAGGTAGACTGATTTTTGGTAGGTCGCTCATTCTTGTGGCAATACATAATCGGGGTTCATCCACATCACTTCCCAAATATGTCCATCTAAATCCTGAAAACCATGTTGGTACATAAAACCGTGGTCTTTGGCTTCATTGTAGGTATTCCCGCCGGCAGCTACGGCATTTTTGACCATGCTCTCAACTTCGGCTCGAGATTCGCACGACAAGGCAATCAGCACTTCGGTATTAACTCGAGCATCAGCAATCGGTTGTGGCGTGAAGGTCTGAAAGTACGGCTCAGTAATCAGCATCGCAAAAATATTATCTTCAATGATCATGCAGGCAGCCGTTTCGTTGGTGAATTGGGCGTTGTACGAAAAGCCTAAGGCACTAAAAAAGGTTTGGGTGGCTTCTAAGTTCTTGACGGGCAGATTGACAAAAATATTTCGTTTCATGGTTCTCCTATTTTACAAGTTCGTAGGCGGCTTCGAGCCAATCTAGTAATTCGCTATCTATTTCGGTGTTGCTCCCAATACCAACGCGATGTGTGACCATGGCATTCCAAGTGCCAGACAACTCGAGCCGAGGTGTGGCAGGGGTTTTACCGAGTTTAATGCCAATATCAAAACGGTTTGCAGATGATGGTTGTAAAATCCCAAATTTCTTTTTGTTTTTTAATAAACTAATATAGGTGCTGGTTGGAGCGAGTTCTAGGTCTGGTGCAAACGCCTTTATTTTCTCGAGCAGCATGTCAAAGGTTTCTCGCCAGACCATTTTAGAGCCGCTAAAAACCTTCTCGAGTTTGTCGTCGGGGCTGGTTTTGCTCGGGTTCGGGTTTTTCAGCACGGCGGCAATCGCATTGGCATGACCATGCCCAAGTCCAAAATCGGCTTTGAGCCACGCAATAATTTCGCCGTGTTTGACTAAGCCTTTTTCGGTAGCGAGGATTCTAAAATCGCTTGGGGTTTTGCCTGTTTTGGCTTTGATGTTATCTAAGTAGGCTTGCATTTTTCTCCTTGTGGGTTTTCTTGGTTTTTAGTACCCCATTTTTATCGTAGGTGTGCCACTCACCAATTTTTTTACCAGTGTTGTCGTAATGTCCTTCGTCCCAGAGTTGCCCATTGTCATAAAATCGTTGCCAGAATCCAATTTGTACACCACTCGAGAAAGCACCTTTTTGCAGAGGTAGACCATTTTCACGCCACCATTGGCAATCCAGATTTAATTCGCCATTCAAGTACGAAACCTTGGCTTTGATTTGTCCGTTGCGATAATAAAAAATCCATGCGCCTTGGCGTTTTCCCTGCTCGAGTTCGCCCTCACCAGAGATTTTACCATCAGCAAAGAATTCAGTCATATACTTAGATTATAACAGAATACAATTGTGGACTGCAACACATCACTAACGCCGATTGCGTGGATGCTGAGCAGCTAAACGCTCGTTGCCATGTTTGTAATTCCCTGTCACTCGAGCCATCAGTTGTTGTTCCTCAAGCAGCGTTGCGCCGTTTGTATCTTCGATAAAAGCCAAAGCCACATCGCCCCGTAAAACCGTGATTTCTGTGCCGAATCTCGAGATATGAACCATACCAGACTTGCTAAGGCGGTAAGTAAAGCCAAGGTCTTCGGGCATCTGCACTTTTATACTCGAGTGGCGATGTTCTAAACCATACTTAAACTGGCTTAGAACTGATAAAACATTGGGGGTGCTATTCCAAGGCTGCAAGCCATCAACCACAGTTGTCCTTTGTGATGGGCTTCGTGTTCGCGTCCAAATTCGATTAAACGAAGAGCATAATTCATAGATAATTTTTTTACCATACTTAAACAATAATTTTGGATATTGTTCTCGAGCAGAGCGTCCTAGCATATTTGCAGGCTTTTGCTGTTTGCCATCTACCCATCCTAGATAATCTTATGGTAAAGTCCTCTCCTTATGGCTGATATTTTCGCTCAAGTGAAAGAAGTAATCGTTGAAAAACTCTCTGTTGACGCTGATAAAGTGGTTCTCGAAGCATCTTTTGTGGATGACCTCGGGGCTGATAGTCTTGAAACAGTTGAGTTAATCATGGGTCTCGAGGACAAATTCGGTCTGACCATCGCCGATGATGAAGCAGAAAAAATTCGGACTGTGCAAGATGCAGTTGCGTTTATCAGTTCAAAACAAGGTTAAAAAAAATTAAACACAAGGCGTGGCTGTTAAAGTCACGCCTTGTGTTTGTCTCGAGGTATTTGTGTACATTGTTGTTGAAGGTGCAATTGGCGTTGGTAAAACCAGTTTATGTCGTATCTTAGCGACGGAATTTGGGGCTGCCTTAAATCTTGAAGTGGTCGAAGAAAATCCTTTTCTGGCGGCTTTTTACGAAAATCCTGAGCGTTTTAGTTTTAATGTCCAAACATTTTTCTTACTTAGTCGGTTTAAGCAACTCTCGAGCCTTGCCCAACAAAGTTTATTTGATGCTACGGTGGTCTCTGATTACTTATTTGATAAGGACTTTATTTTTGCCAGCATGAACTTACGAGATGCAGAGTTTGAGCTTTACAAAGACCTCTACACCCACTTAAAACCACAATTGCGAATCCCAGACTTGATTATTTACCTAAGAGCCGAAACGCCCTTGTTGCTCGAGCGAATCGCTAAACGCGGACGTGAGTTTGAACGCAACATAGACCCCAATTACTTAAAAACCCTAAACACCCATTACGAAACTTATTTTCGTTCCTATAC
>JBEGTV010000386.1:0-3299 GCA_041179225.1 Deinococcota bacterium
TTATCTTCGCCTTTGCCTGGTTGCCTTTTGCCTTTTTTCTTGTAGTTTCACCTTTATTCCCTTTGCGCCTCAATCGCTCGAGATTCCGCCAGCGATTATTATTGGCAATGACAGTGTATTAGCCCGTAGTCAAAATTCGATTGTGCTACGGGTTAATTTAACCAAAGTACCAAACGAAGGGTATTTAAGTGCCAGCTTATACCTTAAAACCGAGCGTACCGAAAAACGTATCGCTGAGGATAGCAAGTTAATTACTTCTGGCTCGAGAAACCTCGAATTTATTTTCCCAGAAGCCAAAATTGGGCAGTACCGTGCCTATTTATTTTGGCAAGGCAGTATTGTCAGGCAATTTGAATTTGATTTACGCTGAAGAAAAAATTTGTTAAACTAAACCTATGGAAACACTTCGTTTGGTTTTTCGATTTGTTCATTTTCTGGCTTGGGCGGCTTTGCTTGGTGGTTTATTGACTCAATACTCGAGTCAACAAAAAACTGTTCCAAAAGTTGCCTTATGGGGCGCTCGAATTGCTTTTTTAGCGGGTATTGTTCTGGTAGGAATCAAAGAGATGGTTGCCAATCAAACAGGGGTTGAAGTCAATCACATCAAAGTTGGAATTAAATTACTGCTTGGATTGGTGGCTGTTGCTCTGCTTGAAATCAGCAACCGCCGTGGTTTGACCAAGCCAATGTTTCACGCTGCTTTTGGCGCGAGTGTCACGGCTGTGGGTGTTGCTGTGTTTTGGGTTTAAGGTGATTTTGGGGTAGAGTAGCGCGTTTATGGCTAAAGATAAGAATTACGGAGTTACGCCTCGCAGTGTAGATTTCAACGACTGGTACAATGAAGTGGTCATGAAAGCCGACCTCGCCGATGACAGTCCTGTCCGTGGGGCTATGGTGGTTAAGCCTTACGGCTGGGCGCTCTGGGAGAATGTTCAAAAAATCCTTGACGCAGAATTCAAGAACACCAACCACGAAGCCTTGGCTTTTCCAATGTTTATTCCCATGAGCTTCTTACAAAAAGAAGCACAGCATGTCGAAGGCTTTGCCCCAGAACTGGCAGTAGTGACACACGCTGGCGGACAAGAACTCGAAGAGCCACTGGTGGTGCGTCCGACCTCAGAAACCATTATTGGTCATATGTGGTCTAAGTGGGTACGTTCCTACCGCGACCTGCCACTTTTGCAGTACCAATGGGGTAGCGTGGTGCGTTGGGAGCTTCGTCCGCGCAAATTTCTTCGCACCACTGAATTCTATTGGCACGAAGGACATACCGCCCACGCCAGTCACGCTGAAGCCTTAGATGAAACCCTGAAAATTCTTGAAATTTACAAGCGCTTTGCGGCTGACTATGCTGCCATGCCCGTAATTGCTGGTCTTAAAACCCCATCAGAACGATTTGCTGGCGCAGATGCCACATACAGCATCGAGGCAATGATGGGTGATGGCAAGGCACTTCAAGCGGGTACAAGTCATTACTTAGGGCAGAATTTTTCTAAAGCCTTTGAAGTAGCATTCCAAGACAAAGACCAAACCCAGCAATTTGCCTACACGACCTCTTGGGCAATCAGTACCCGAATTATTGGCGGGATCATCATGACCCACGGTGACGACAAAGGACTGGTCTTACCACCAATGCTTGCACCTTACCAAGTGGTGATTGTGCCTATTTTTCGCAGTGAAACACAAGAACAGATGTTAGGTGCTGCTCGAGCCTTGGCAAACGACTTAAAAGCCAAAGGCATCCGCGTTAAAATAGATGAACGTGACGGGGTTTCAAACGGCTTTAAGTACAACGATTGGGAAATGCGTGGCGTACCTTACCGACTCGAACTCGGACCTCGGGACTTAGAAGCAGGCAATGTCGTCTTGGTCTCGAGATTAGGTGGCGAAAAAGAAATAATAGCACGCGACGAAGCTGTGACTGCCCTTCCAGCTAAACTCGAGGCTTTCCAAGCCGAATTGCTCACTCGAGCCACGACGTTTAGGGACGAACGAATCAAAACCGCCAACACGTGGCAAGAATTTAAGAACTTTATCGAAGCAGGATTTTTTGTACGGGCTTTTCATTGCGGCGAAGTTGAATCCGAAAAGAAAATCAAAGAAGAAACCAAAGCCACTACGCGCTGCATTCCACTTGAAGGCGAAGTTTATGGCGAACTCGAAACAGGAGTTTGTGTTCACACGGGTAAACCCGCCGCTTATGGCAAACGAATTATTTTTGCTAAAGCCTATTAACGCCAATAAAAAGGGCGAACACATGGTTCGCCCGAAAGTGGTCTGGTCGGATTAAGCGCGGATAACGTTAGCGGCTTACTTAAGCGCGGGTAACGTTGGCTGCTTGTGGACCTTTGCCGTTCTTGCCGTTCTCGATCTCGAGTTTTACACGAGTGCCTTCTTCGAGATTACGGTAGCCATCACCTTGAATCGCGCTGAAATGCACGAACACATCTGGTTGACCTTCGACGCTGATGAAACCATAACCTTTTTCTGAGCTGAACCACTTAACTACACCTTCAATCATGAAACTCCTTGCCGCTTACGCGGGTACAACCTAGTAAAGAACCACATCTGCTTGAGAATTCGCTTTGCATTTCACAAAGTCTCTCAAGTCGAAACTTGCCTAAGCGCAACAATCATAGCAGATAATTGTTTTCTATGTATGGGATAAAAAATCTTTTGAACGCGAGTTAAAAATTATCGCTCTTTGAACCGAGTCTAAAGGTTCAATGGTTTGGTGTATTCTTAGTTTTTTGCGTCTGCAACGCATTAAAATTTGAAAAATATAAAAAGAGCGAACCGAAGTTCGCCCGAATGAGGTCTTGAAAAATTGCGATTGAGATTTAGCGCAACTAGCCTTTAAGCACGGTTGACATTAGCAGCTTGCGGACCCTTACCGTTTTTGCCACTTTCAATCTCGAATTTGACACGTGTGCCTTCTTCGAGGTTGCGATAGCCGTTGCCTTGGATTGCACTGAAATGCACAAACACATCTGGCTGACCTTCAACACTGATAAAACCATAACCTTTTTCCGCACTGAACCACTTAACAACACCTTCGACCATGGAACTCCTTGCCGCTCACGCGGGTGAAACTTGGCTTCGAGGACTGCATCGACTCGAGCCTCACCCCCGCATTTCACGGGGTGTCTCGAGTCGAAACTCGACCAAGCAAAAGCAGTTTAGCATGGAATTAAATCGCTAGGGTGTTTCGTAAACGTTTGTTAAATTACTGGAATTACGCGGTAAGGTAGACATCGTATAGAGTGGATTCCCCATCACAAGGAGAGTTCCTAAAGAGT
>JBEGTV010000387.1:0-3299 GCA_041179225.1 Deinococcota bacterium
TAAAATGACCCCGTTTGACCTCCCAGAAGCCGAATCTGAACTTGTGGCTGGTTTTAACACCGAGTACGGCGGAATGCGTTTTGGTTTTTTCTTTGTGGCAGAATTTGCCGAGTTGTACCTTCTTCCTGCGTTAATGGCGGTGTTCTTTTTAGGTGGTTGGTATCCGCCAAGCATCCCGACTTTTAACATCCCATTGCTGTCTGAATGGGCAGGAGGCTCGAGTACCCTGTTACTGATGCTAAAAGCCAACATTGCCGAGGGTGAAGCCATGACGTGGTGGAATACCTTATTTCAACCCGGTGGTCTAATGGTCGGAATTCAGTACAGCTTTTGGTTCTTACTCAAAGGCGCAGCCGGAGTTTATTTTTACATGTGGATTCGTGCCACCTTGCCGCGTTTCCGTGATGACCAGTTAATGGAACTGTGCTGGAAGGGTTTAATCCCACTTTCCTTGGTTGGTTTGTTACTTGCAGCCGTCTCGAGACTGATTCCAGCCGTTGGTATTACCATTTCGATTCTGGTGGGTGGAACATTCATTGTGATGATTGCACGCGGGGCGTTCTTCCCTACTAAGCAGGTGAAAACATGAGTCTCTTAAAAGATATTTGGAATGCTGTGTCTGGCGTTGGTAAGGGCATGGAAAAGGTCTATGACGAACAATTTGACCCAATTTTTACTGAAATGTACCCGTTTGACATGCCAAAACTGCCACCAACCAGTGTCCAGAGTTTGGCGTTAATTAAAAACGAAGATGGCTCAGACAGGTGTGTCTCGTGCCTTGCTTGTGAAAAAGTCTGCCCAAGTCAAGTGATTACCATTGAACGCAAGAAAAACCCGGCTGGGAAAGGCTTTGTTCTCGAGCGTTTTGATATTGACCTTGTGAACTGCATGTACTGCGCTGCTTGTGTCGAGTCTTGCCCAGCTTCGGCAATTGTCACGATTCAAGACTTTGAATTGTCTACCCCGAATCTGCAAACCCTAAAAGCCGATAAGGACTTCCTCGATTTCCAAGGCATTCGCGCTCAGCAATGGTACAGCCCTAAAATTGGGGTTGAGTACCGCGAGAATGTCAGCAGTACCAACATCCACGGAGCAATTGTTAAAGCCCCATTGATTGACCAACCCGGGGGCGCTGCCGAATATGAAAAATTAAAAGCGGCTGGCACAGAAATCCCTGTCAACAATGCCCGTCGTCCGGCTAACGCCATGTCTGAGCTTTCCATTCTCGAGTACAAACAATTAAAGCATGAACCAATCAGTGCGACAGCCGCAAAACTCGAGTCAAAACCAGTTCCAGTCAACATCCCAGTCACCATTCCATCCCCAGCCCTCGAGACCTTAGCTGCCCCTGTTGCACCAACAGCGCCATCCGCCCCAAAATCCAAGAAAATCAAACGTTGGGGAGAACCAGCCTCCGACGACTCGAGCCAACCCGAAGCTACAGCCCAAAGCCCCGAACCCGTAGGGGCGACCCTTCTTGACCCTAAAGCAGCACCTGACGGGCTTGGGTCGCTTGTGGTCGCCCAGCCCGCCGAAGCCATCATTGCCGAAGCCGAAGCCGTTGTTTCCCCAGTTTCGAGTCCAGAACCAGTCGCCGTCTCGAGTGCCGAACCCACAGAGGAAAAACCAAAAAATCCCAAAATTAAGCGTTGGGAGCCTAAATCATGACCGAAGTCAATACCGTTTTCTTTTATCTGGTCGCCCTTGGCATTTTATCCACTGCCATTTACGCAGTTGCTAGTCCAAAACTCTTAAATGCGGCTGTGTCACTGGCATTATCATTTTTTGCCATTGGTGGTTTGTATTTCATGCTTGGGAACGGTTTCTTGGGTATGCTACAAATTCTGATTAACGCGGGTGCAATTCCAATCGTCACGGTCTTTATCATCATGATGACCCAATCGCGCCGTATCCGTTTGCGCTCTAACCTGAATGTTGCGGCGGCACTCTTAGCCATTGTGGTCTTGGCAGGTAGCTTGTGGTCTTTTTGGAATAGATACCAAGGTTCGGCTGCGACCCAAGGTAAGCAAATTACGCCTACGCCAACTTCTGAATTGGGTGTGAAGTTGCTGAGTGCCGATGGTACGTTGCTGGCGTTTGAACTTGCTTCGGTGTTGCTTCTACTTGCCATGGTTGGTGCAATCGTTCTGACCAAACGTGACGGCGAAACCATTAAAGGTGATGTTGGTGTGCTGTCCGATGTTGGTGCGCCAGTCACGGGTGGCGAATTAGCCCGTCCAGCCGCGACCATCGAACGTGCCTCAAAACAGGAGGTGGCTTCGTGAATCTCGAGTCAATCCTTGCGCCAATTCGTTCCTTTGCCAATTCTGGTATTTCAGTCAATCACTTTATCGCCCTTGCGATGCTGCTGTTTTTGGTGGGGCTGTACGGTGTGCTAACCCGCCGTAATATCGTGGCGATTTTGATGAGTGTTGAAATTATGCTTAATGCCGCCATGTTGGTGTTTGTAGCTGCGGCTGCTTATAGCGGTGACATCACCAAAACAGGTCCACTATTTGCGCTTTTTATCGTTGCCATTGCTGCCGCCGAGGTTGCTGTGGGTCTCGCCATTTTTATCAATGTCTTTAGAAGTAAGGGTGGCGTAACCACCGAAGACTTGATGGAAATGAAGAATTAAAGGAGGGGATAATGTTTATTGATTACGCTTTGTTAATTCCCCTGCTTCCCGCGTTCGGCTGGCTGATCATTTCCTTGTTCAGCAAATCGCTGGGCGGCAAGGGCAGTGCGTGGTTGGCAACAACCATGATTGGTTTGAGTGCGGTGATTGCCATTGGTTTGTTCGCCGATGCGTTTTCCAGTGCGCCAGTCTGGAAAGCCGATACTTTGGGTAAAATTTATAAGCTCGAGAAGGAAATTCATAAGCTCGAGGATAAGGAAAAAGCTGCTAAGCCAGAAACCGCCACGGTTGAACCAGGTTCTGAATTGCCTAAAACTGAGGGCGAACACCATGCTAGCCCAGAACTCTTGGCACTCGAGGAAAAACTCGAGGAGTACAAAACCGAAGCCCTCGAGTCTCGAGCCGTTGGTGGTTTTCCATTTACCCGTGACTGGACTTGGTTAGCCATTAAAGGCGAAGCGGGTTTGCCATTTGGATTATATGTAGACCAATTAGCCGCGATTATGCTTTTAATGGTGACAATTGTTTGTTTTTTAATTCATTTGTTCAGCATCGGCTACATGGCGCACGAAGAACGGTATCCGACCTTTTTTAGTTACATCAATCTGTTTGCTGCCGCCATGCTTGCGATGGTGCTGGCGAAGAACTTATTCCATGTCTT
>JBEGTV010000388.1:0-3292 GCA_041179225.1 Deinococcota bacterium
CTTTTTACCGTTCCGACCCGGCTCGAGCCAGAGCCACTGGCGGGGCTGGACTCGGCTTAGCCGTGGTACGAGAATTGATGCAGCGCATGAATGGGCAGGTGCGTGCCATCAGTGTGCTAGGGCAAGGCAGTACCTTTATTCTTGAGTTACCTGTGGCAAGGGAAGTGCCAAGTTAAGTATTTTACGCTGCCCATTGTAATTTCATGGGTGCGCTCACTTGGCGCTGGTGACAACTGTGCCTTGATTTGTGCCAAGCCAAATGGTGTTGGCATCCAAGGCAAAACCCGTTTGCAATTGCGCTTCTGGGGCGAGTCCACGAACCGAGGCAGTCACATCCTTCCAAGTTTCGCCACCATCGGTTGTGCCGAGTAACAATGGATTGCTGACCCCAACTTGTCCGACTGCCCAGCCGTTTTTGCCATCTGGGGCAAAGAAAATACCATTAAAACGCGAATCTGGACGCATCGTCGGCAATTGAGCAGCTTTCCAAGTCGAAGCAGCAGTTTTTCTGGCATCAGTGGTAAAGTAAATAAAATCTGTTTTGCCATAAAAAACGGCTGCTTTGTTGCTAAAAGTAAAGCATTTTTCGCTCGAGATGCAGGTCACACCGTAGGGCGTGTCTCCTGTTTGGGAATCTGGCAGATTGGCACGGTAGAAACGCTTGCCGCCGTCGCTTGATAAACACACGCCTTCTTTGTCTGGGCTTGACCTTGAGCCGCCGTTTGTGGGGTATGCCAGAATACTCAGGTCAGCAGCAATGTAGACGTTTTGCAATGGTTTAATTGCAAATGGAGAACCGGGTATGGAACTGCATAGGGTTTTATTGCTATCGCGCCAAAGCTGATAAAATCCGTCTGGAGCGCTTTCTGGCGACCAAATAGCTGTCCAAAGCGCACCATCACTGGGTTCATCTAAACTTTCAGAAATAAATGCCTGAACGCCCATTACCCAACGGTCATCTTTAACCCCGATTCCAGTTTGAACATTTAATCCGCCAGGTGTTTTACCAAGGGTTTTTACAGTCCATGCCGTTAAATCAGCTTTGCTCGAGATGAACGCCGAAGAAACATTGCTGAGTGCCATGATTTGATTACCTGCTTTGGCAAAACCATAAAAATTGATACCGCCTAGCAACCCTATTTTGCTGGCGTTATTAGAATCAGCGCCATCTACAAGTTTTACGCCCATACTCTGACCATTGCTGGCGTAAATCTTCCCACCACCAGAGACTTCTGTTCCTAAAATACAATTTTTCGGGGTTATGCAGTAAATTCCTGTCACCCGTTCTTTTGGGCTTGTCAGCTTAAAGGACTTAAACTCGAGACTCTGCGAGTTAGCGATTGCTAGTAGTACCGTTGTTGGACCAAGAATGGCGCTTAGACTAAGTTTTTTCATCATTTTCTCCTTAACCGACTGGTTTGATGTACTTCACTACAATCGAAAACGAACTTTTGTTATTTTGAGGGTCAGCCGCCACCAATGTGATTCGGATATTGACCGAAGTGCTGCTGGTCGAGGCGGGGTTAAGGTTAAAGACTTGAAATAAATTGACTTTACTAAGGGCATTTGGGGTTAATTTGATGTTTGTGCCGTAAGCTGTGGTTGGTGTTCCAAAATCATCTAATTGCTGAATTGCCCCAAACCACTCGAGGGTGACTGCTCCACCTTCTGGGTCGGTGGCGCTGCCTGTTAGTGTGACAATGCCATCGGCTGCGCCGAGATTGATACTTGGGGCTGGACTCGAGATAACAATTTGGTTTGGTGGTTGATTGACTGGTGGCGCGAGTACCGTAATTGCTACGGTTTTGGCATGGCTTAAACCTTGGGAGTCGGTGGCTGTTACTGTTAATGTACGCGCTCCTAGACTCGAGAAAATGGCTTCTATGATGCAACCAGTCTTGGGGAAGGCATCGTTTATCTGGCTGCTTGTCCAAACCAAACTCGAGCAAGCCAATTGGTTATTTGGTTCGTTGATGTCTTCGCTATTGGCAACAAAAGTACGCGGACTGTTTTGGAAAATAACCGTGCTGCTGTTCGGCTCAGAGATATTGACGACTGGCGCAGTATTGACCACATTTAGGATTTTTGATTGGGTGGCAGTTGCACCGTCGCTGTCGGTTGTCGAGACAGTTAGGGTGCGCGTTCCGATGGTGCTAAAGGTTTTATTTAAGTTTCGCCCTGTACCTAATACACCATCAGTGGTCTGGCTCGAAGTCCATGTGATGGTTAAGTTTGAACCATCCTCGAAGTCGTTGGCAAAGGCGGTCAATGCTATAGGGCGGTTGAGGTCGGCAGTGCCAAAAAAATCTAGACCAATATTTGGTGGGCTGCTGGGCGAACTGGCAATCGGAAAACGCTTTTCAAAAACCCGAGTGTTATATTCTTTCTCAATACCCCATTTGTCTATTTCGACCCCAACATCCACGCCAATTCCACCATCAAGTTTCCAGAATGGTTTGCGCGGTACTTGTGCGTCAAACGCCACAAAAACTTCTGGACGAACAAATAAACCCACCGCTTCGTAAAGCAGTAACTCGAGCGTTACGTTGGCAAAGGCTTCGGCGTTAATCGCCGCACTGATGCTGCTCGAGTCAACAGTGAAGGTATTGGTCACGGCGCTTAAATTCGACCATTCTTCGTCATATTTTGCCCCAGCTTTGATCACCAGTGTTTGGGTCACGCTGACATCCACTGCTCCACTGGCAGAACCGCGCACGCCAATGTCTAGCTTAACCACAGGGCGAATCACAATTGGTACTGGTCCAATAGAAAACGTAATGGCTCGGAAACGAACTTCGCCAATCCGAATTTTTTTAACAAAATTGAAATCCACTTTACCTTTTAGGGTCAGGTTAGATTTTTGGGTAAAACTGGCTTCGGCAAGAAAATCAAAATCGGGCGGAAAGAAATCAATATCCCATTCAAAACGAACACTGGTCGCAAGGTCAAGTAAACCACTCAGTACCACTTGGTCAGTGGTTGTATTGGTATCGCCGTCTTTGTCAAATAGCACTTTGTTAAAACTAAAAGTTGGATTAGTGGCTTGAGGGCGTAATTTTGGGGTATAACTCACGCCACCAGCAAGTTGGGTGCTTTCGATGTCGGCTTCGGTTAAGGCTCGAGTCACATCCAAGCTACCTTTTTGAATTGCTTGGCGCAGGGTGGCTGGAGCAGTCTCGAGAATTGTTTTACCGTTTTCGGTTTTAATCCCAATGACTTTTCGTAAAAACCCATTGGGGGCTTGGGCGGTTGGCGCACTAACCACGACATCACCAGTCGCAATGGTTTGCGT
>JBEGTV010000389.1:0-3292 GCA_041179225.1 Deinococcota bacterium
CTCAAGCATCTCGCCAAGCCCCAAGACATCCGACTCGAGACGAACAAAGTCATCCACCACACGGCGCAAAGCGGTGCTTTCCTTGGTGACGTTTCGGGCGTTGCTGGCATCATTCCAAAGGTTTGGGTCGTTAAGCGAAACCTCGAGAACATCTAAACGGGCTGTTTTACCAGCGATGTCAAAGATACCCCCGGAGGTTTTCCAATTTTTCTTGTAGTTCTGTCATAGTTCCTCCGCGACCATTGGTCACAAGGCGGGATTGTAACACGCATCTTATGCAATGATGCTTGGAAAACGAATTACATTGGGTTGCCAAATTACCAAACTCTGCACTTCGCCGTAAAGGTCGTATTCGTCGGCATCTTCGATCAGTACCATCACCAAGTCACCTATTTTGATTTGCCCTGCAAAAGCACCAGCCGCAATCATCACTGTGCCGTCAATTCCAGGCGCATCACCTTTGGAGCGTCCAATCAGTTTTGTACCCGCCATGTCGCCGTCGTCATCGTTGTATTCGTCCACGATACACTCGAGTACCCGCCCAATTTTAGCTTGGCTTTTTTCTAAAGAAATTTCTTGTTGCAGTGCCATCAATCTTTCTTGACGCTCGAGCTTAATGTCTTCTGGAACATGATTTTCTAGCTTGTTGGCATCGGCTTCATCCACGGGCGAATAGGTAAAGCAACCCACACGGTCAAGTCTGGCTTGGCGGATAAACTCGAGCAACATTTCAAAATCTTCTTCGGTTTCGCCGGGAAATCCGACAATAAAGGTGCTGCGTAAAACAATTTCTGGGCAGATTTCGCGCCAACGCAGGATAGTCTCGAGTTGCTTCCCAGCCCCCGGGCGGCGCATGGCTTTGAGGATTTTAGGACTGGCATGTTGCAAAGGCACATCCAAGTACGGCAGGATTTTACCTGCTGCCATCAGTTTGACAATGTTTTCGATGTGCGGATACGGATAGACATAATGCAGCCTCACCCATGCGCCTAGCTCACCCAGTTTTTGGCACAAATCCACCAAATGGGCAACCACTTCTGCACCTTGGTATTCGCTGCTGCGATGACGAATATCCACCCCGTAAGCACTCGAGTCTTGGGAAATTATCAGCAGTTCTTTTGTACCACTCGAGACCAGACGGTACGATTCATATAAAATTTCTGCCGCATCCCTCGAGACTTGTAAACCACGCAATTTGGGAATAATGCAAAAGCTACAAGTGTGATTGCAGCCTTCGGCGATTTTGACATAGGCAAAGTGCTTGGGCGTGAGTTTTACGCCAATTGGTAAAAGCTGGGTAAACGGATTTTGGTCTGGTGGGATTTCTTTGTGCAGTGCCTTCATCACGCCTTCAATGTCGCCAGCCCCAGTCACCGATAAGACATTGGGGTGTCTGGCTTGAATCGTTTCTGGACGTTCACCAAGACAACCCGTGACAATCACTTTGCCCGTATGCTCGAGCGCTTCGCCAATGGCACTTAAGCTCTCTTCGATGGCTGGAGTAATAAAACCACAAGTATTGACCACCACCACATCGGCATCTTCGTAACTAGGGGCAACTTCATAGCCTTCTGCTCTGATTTGTGTCAGAATGCGTTCCGAGTCCACAAGAGCTTTAGGGCAGCCCAAACTGACGAAACCCACTTTTTTTGCAACCGAATTACTTATGTTCATAAAAACCTCAATAAAAAGAGCCACTAGCTCGTTAGCTAATAGCTTACCGTAAAATAAATACTATTTTAGAACTTAATTACCCTAGGGCAACTTTACTGTGATTGGACTGCTGCCGCCTAAACGCTCACGGGTCACACCACCAACCACTGCACTGACGACACTGGGTTGCCCAAGACGAACTTCGATAGGCGGCGTAAACTCGAGTTTATCGCCCGGCTTTGGTTGTCCTTCATAGATTACTTTGCCTGTGCTGTCACGCACTCGAGTCCATGAACTGCCTCGGTAAACCAGTTGCACCTTGCCATTGCCACTGGTCACACCGAAGGTATTCGAGACAAGGCGTTCTAAAGTTACACTTAATTTACTATCAGCGATTAAATCTCTTGTGGTAGTGTACGGCTTAAATCCAGCCTTAAACACTCGCAATTCTCGGTTTGGGCGGCTTGACACCACTGCATCTTTAAGTGGGGTTGTGCCAATATTATACTTATCAATTTGTACGGTTGCTCCGCTTGGTACACTCGAGATACTTAAACGCACCATCTCAGATTGGATTGGAGTAGGGTTTGGGGTGGTGATAGCAACCGTGTTTGGTCTATTTGAAGTGCTACTGCGCGGCAGGATACGTCCTTGGGCTAAGAAAAAAGCCAACAGACCAATGATAATTAAACCCAAAAAGCCAAGAATCCAAGGCACATAGTTGGTTCGTGGAATGTCTTCTTGGCGAATAACTGGTGCAGATTCAATCACTGTGCGAACTGCACTCCGAGCAAGTGTGGGCGAACTAGCATTCGCTGCAATTCGCTCATAGGCTGTTACAAACGGTTCTGGGGCAAGTCCAACAATCTGTGCGAACTTCTGAATGTATGAGCGGGTGTAAATCATTTCGGGAAGAGATTCATAACGTCCAGCTTCTATTTGCTCGAGTAAACTTGGGCGCACCTTTAAGCGTTCAGCAATTTCTTCTAAAGTCATTCCTTTGGCTTCTCGAGCCTCTTTTAGTAAAGGTGCGAGGTTATCGCGGGTGATGTTCAAACGACCAACTAAATTATCTTCTTTCATATCGCCTCGAGTCGGACAGCACCTAACGCCACGGCAATCTCTCCCGCGAGCCTAGCGTTATTGCCCAGTAGTCTACCGTTGACTTGCACTGTTTCGCCAGAGGACAACCGCGCCAACTCAGAAAGTAAAAATGGTGTCAAGTTCTTGCCTGTCACCATTTGCTTACGCGCCTCATGATTCGCCGCTTCGACCCAAGCCTGAACCTTTTCAAAGGCAATCCCCTTATCTATTGGATTAGTCACTAGAATTGCTTGGCGCATCTCGAGGACACGAGCTGCAATTTGTGCCTTAGCGATTTCAGAAGGCGTATCCAAACGAGCCGCCACCTTATACGGGCTACTTGGGGTATGAAAAGCGGGTAGCGAATCGGTGCCATAACCAATCACTGGAACACCCAGCGTCTCGAGCCGTTCGATGGTCGCATGAAGATTCAAAATACTTTTTGCCCCAGCACAAACCACAACAATTGGAATACGAGCTAACGCAGGTAAATCAGCACTTTCATCAAAAGCATCAAAATGCACCCCACCAATTCCACCTGTAGCAAAAACTTCTA
>JBEGTV010000390.1:0-3281 GCA_041179225.1 Deinococcota bacterium
CAAGTTTGCGCCGTAGACTTGAAATATGCACATCCACCACACGGTCTACACCGGGAAAATCATCGCCCCAAACCGCCTCAATCAGTTGATTGCGGCTAAAAACCCGCATCGGTTGAGCCAGTAACGTATAAAGTAATTCAAACTCGAGGGCGCTAAATTGTACCAGATTGTCTGCCAAATACACTTCGCGCCGTTGTGGGTCTAAACGCAAATCACCGTGCTGCAAGGCTTGACTGCTGCTTTGGGTCTCGGTTCGGCGCAAAATTGCCTTGACTCGAGCCACCAATTCACGCGGGCTAAAAGGTTTGGTCAGGTAATCATCTGCGCCAAGTTCTAAGCCAAGCACCCGATCAAATTCTTCACCTCGAGCCGTCAGTAACAACACGGGTGTTTTATTGTGGGGACGAAGGCGTTTAAGGATTTCAAGCCCATCCATTTCTGGCAGCATCACATCAAGAATCACCAATTGCGGCGCAGTGTCTAGGATTTGCTGTAAGCCAGATGAACCAGTTTCGGCACTCGAGACCACAAACCCTTGGCGTTCAAGGTAGCCACGGGCAATATCACGCACACTGGGTTCGTCATCAACCACCAAAATTCTGGTCACGCCGCATTGTAAACCACAAAAGCACACTTTACACAAACTTAATATAAGTCAAAAAAACCTGTTCTGCAAATAACAAATTGGCTTTATCAAAGCTGCACACTGGCTTTGTAGACTGTAAGCCTATGAAAAAGATTCTATTGGCATTGGGTTTTATTGGCACACTCGGCTTAGCCGCCTTTAGCATTCCAGCCGTGGCACAAATGAACATGGGCGATATGAAAATGGGCAACATGGGCGATTCTGGCGCAAAAGCACTTGCCAAACTGAGCGGAAAAAACTACGACATTGCTTGGTTATCGCAAATGATTGAGCATCACCGTGGGGCTGTTGAAATGTCCAAGATGTGCGTTAAAAATTGCTTAGATAAGGATGTTAAAGCGGCGGCGCAAAAAATTATCAATGCCCAAGACAAAGAAATACTGCAAATGACCACTTGGCTTAAAAATTGGTACAAAGCCACACCAGACCCTAAGCAAATGGCAATGATGAAAGCCGATATGAAACCGATGATGGATACATCTATGGGTGGAATGCAGCCAATGGCTGGTATGGTAATGCCAATTGACCGCAGTTTTCTCGAGGGCATGATTCCACACCATCAGCACGCCGTGGCAATGGGTAAAGATGCCATTAAACGCGCCTTGCGCTCGGAACTCAAGAAATTTGGGCAAGCCGTGGTCAGTGACCAGAGCAAAGAAATTAAAGAGTATCAGGGTTGGTTAAAAACCAAGAAGATTTAAGCTGAGGTTTAGCATGAAAGCATTCAAATGTAGTATTTTAATTTTAGGGATTGGTTTTGGTGTGGCTTTGGCACAATCAAACTATATACTTCAATCAGGGCTTGGTTTTGAATTTCAGCGCTTAAACAATTGCGGACCGATGACCGCTAAAATGGCATTGTCGCTGGCTGGCATCAAGGTTTCTCAAACCGAGGCTGCGGCAGCACTCAAAGGCAGCTATCCAGACCGCAATGTGACCACCCCAGAAATGGCAGCTTACCTGCAAGCCAATGGGCTACAAACCATTCGCCGTTGGCTGATAACCCCAGATTTGGTACGAAGTTTAGTCAAAGCTGATTTTGCTGTTATTTTGCATCAGCAACAAAAAACCAATAGCGATATTGGGCATTTTCGAGTGGCTTATGGTTTTGATCAAAACTCGATTATTTCTGGCGATTCGATGTTTGGGGCAAAGTTTCGTTTAACCAACCGTGAATTTGCAATTGTTTCTAAGCCTTATAACGGCGAGTATTTGATTGCCTACCGCCCAAAGCAACGTGCTGCACTGCAAAAAATTCTTGGTAAGAACTGGAACAGACAACTTAACTTAGAACGACTCGAGCAGAACTCGAGATTACGCCTTAAAAATGCGCCCAGCGATTCGGCGGCATGGTGGGGTCTTGGACAGGCGTACCTCTATCAAGGACTGACAAAATCGTCTGCCAAAGCGTTCAGTCAATCCCATAGCTTGGGATTAACCGCCAGACAATACTGGTATCAACATGATGCTTTTGAGGCTTGGAATAAAGCTGGCTTGTACCAACAGACGATTCGAGTCGCGGCGAGTGCGCTTAAAGGCTATCCCAACAGTCGTGAAATCAACGCCTATTATGCAACAGCGCTCGAGCAACTTGGGCAGTACAAAAAAGCCTTGGCTGCATGGCAAGCTGCTTATAGAGAAGACCCGCGCTCGAGTCAAGTTCAAGTAGCGATTCAAAGGCTGAGTAAAAAAATAGAAAAGCGCTAACTAGGCTGCGTTTTTTAGAACTCGAGTAGTATGGCAGGCAGCCCCAACCAAATCATCCATTTGACCGCAGGAATGAAATCGCTCTCGATAATGCGGGGTTCATTTAAGGACTGACTCGAGCCAGTGGTTTAGCCACACGCGGGTCAAGCGGATTAACCAAGAAAATCGCTCCCCAAGGCACATAGGTACTTCGGGTTGTATCGGTTACAGCCGTACCATTGTTGTACCGCACGGTGCGGTTTTGACGTACCGAAATTCCAGATACGGCACTGTCGAGTTGTCTTGTGCGTCCAAGCGGCACAGTGGCATCGGCTTGGAAGCGGTCTGCGGCGGGGGCTTTACGGGCAAAATAAACAGGTTTGGCTAGACTGACTTTACGGTCTGGGGCTGCCCCAAATAAATCCACTTTCATCGTGTACCGATTTGGATTAACCGTGACTTGCATCAGTAAACTCGAGCCAGTGTCATTCTTAAAGCGCAGATTTTTGTATGGGCTGTAGACCGTGGCTTCAAACCCAATTGATGGCGCAAAATTTCGGGTTGCCATTTCATAATAACTAACGCGGTAACTGTGGTTGCTTCGGGCGGTGATTGGTAAACCTGCCAAATAAGCGGCTCGCCAAACCGTGGTGCTAATTTGGCAAATACCCCCACCGATTTCTTTTTTGAGTGTGCCACTGGCAATAATATACCCATCCACAAAACCTCGAGCCTCGCTAATATCACCAAGGTTGGCGTTGTAATCGTATTCTTCTTCGGCTGGAATAATCGTGTTATCTATAATTTGGCTACCCGCGATGATGTTCTGAACTCGAGCCGTGCGTGAACGATAAAAAGCACTTTCGCCACCGCCAAAGCGTTGCAAAATACCTTGGGCGGCATAATCCTCGACTAAGCGTTTTGGGCGTGTGACTTGTACAACAAGCTC
>JBEGTV010000391.1:0-3275 GCA_041179225.1 Deinococcota bacterium
TCCTTCGAGCGGGAGTGTGTTTCAAGGCTTCTAAATACATTCTGACTAAACTGGTGGTTTTGCCTGTACCTGCCGAAGCTGCCCGAATCTCGAGTTTTGATTGGTTTACATACTCAGATTTCATGATCGCCTCAAAGAAAATTGCCCGTGATTGCCCTAAGACAATTGCACATTTCAGAATACCGCGTAGAATGCAGCAGTTCAAAATCTTGATTCACAACCCTCGGAGGGATGAGACGGTATTTAGACTGAGCCTATTTAGCCAATGTGCAAAACGCACACAACTCCACCCAGAAGTCTGGTACGGTATCTTATTGGGCATTACAAGTGCCTTACATTCAAGGAATTCTTTTTTCGAGGTAACTGATGGCAAAAATAATTGCGGTAGACGACTCAATGGCAGACCTTAAATTGGCTGAATCTATTCTTGTGGGTGCAGCCCACCGGGTAGCAATGTGCATCAATGGTGAGGGTGTTGAAGCCCTAATTGAACAAGAAAAACCAGATTTAATTTTGCTTGATGTGGTCATGCCCCAACGCAATGGCTATGAAATCCTGCGTAAATTACGGCGAGATATAGCCAGCAAAGACATTCCGGTCTGTATTATTTCAAGTAAAGACCAACCGACTGATATTGAATGGGGTAAACGCCAAGGCGCAACCGATTATTTACCTAAGCCATATACCGCCGACGCACTTTTGAATATGGTGACACGTTTAACTTCTGGTAACTAAGGAATTTTATGATCTCGAGTCAACGTGCTTGCGTGGTTCAATTTGGACAGTTCACCGTTGGTGTGGCTGGTGCTTATACTCGTCAGGTTTATAGCTTGACTGATTTGCGTCGTGCGCCACGAACTGCCAGTGCTTTATTAGGACTATTTGCTTTGCGTTCACAAGTGATCCCTATTGTGGCTCTCGAGCCGTTGTTGCATCTCCCGATTCCTAAACACGAATTTGCAGTTCAACTTGAATTTGAAACTCGAAACTTTGGGATTGGTATAGATGCCGCCCTAGGTTTTGTAACCTTTGAAGCCGCAGCTATTACTTTAAGTCCTGTACTCGAGCCAATTTGTCAAGGTGGTATGCGTTATGCAGGTGGGATTATTCCGATGCTTTCATTGCCTAAAGTCCTAGAGGAATTGTCTGCGGTTTTTGCGCCACAATCGAGTCAAGTTGTTTTTGCTGCGCCAATCAATTCAAATCGGGTGTTGTCGTGAAAGGGTTTGCCGATGAAGCGTTTAAGGTTCTCACGGATGAACTCATTACAGGAGGTTCAGTAATGAACTCATTACAGGAGGTTCAGTAATGAACTCATTACAGGAGGTTCACGGATGAACTCATTACAGGAGGTTCGCTTATGAATGCGACCAAGAAGCCCAAGTTTTCGTTGTTTGGTTCTCGTAAAAAACCCGATCCGCTTAGCCCAAGTGTTACATCAATAGAATTTGAAACCGTTGGAAGTGAAGCAACTGCTGCGCCTCGCGGCGGTTTTTTGGTGTCTACTCGTTTATTGCTTTTGGTCTTGTCATTGATAATTCCGTTGGCTGTTTTAACTTTTTTACTTTTGAATCAACAACAACAACAAATCAATTTTGCTTCACGTGAACGCGATGGCGCAGTTTATCTTCGTGATTTAGGTAAGTTGCTCCAATTCTTTACAGAACATCGTAATTTGGTAGTTCAAGTCCGTCCAAATAACTCTGCGGAAGTCAAAGCCCAACTTAAAGCTGAAGAAGAGCGTTTGGATCAAAAAGTAGCCGAGATTTTCGCAACAACCGATGTAACCAACAATCGTGTGGGGTCAGCCTTAAAAACTAAAGAAAGCTATGAACGTCTGAAAGCCAGTTGGAATAACATTGAAGCTAATTTGGAATCCAACACTGCTGAGGTTAATTTCGCAGTTCATAACCGCTTAATTCGTACAGAAATGTTTGATTTGATCCGTACTGTTGCCAATAACTCAAATCTTGTGTTGGATCCTTCGCTCGATTCGTATTACACCGTGGATTTAACCATCAATAAATTACCAACAATTTTAGATGACCTTGGTCAAATATCTGGGTTTGGAATTGGTATTCTTAATCGTAGGCGTATTCTCGAGGATGAAAAATTTCGTCTCAATGCAGTTTTATCTCGAGTTCGCAATGCGCTAAGCGAAGCCGAAAGTTCAGCATCTTTTGCGGCAACCGCAAATCCCAAAGAACTTCGGCAATTTTTCTTACAAACGGGTGGTTTCAACCGTGCAGCGACTGCAACTTTAGATGATGTGGTTGAACGTACTTTTATTCAAGAAGTAGGTGGTTTGTCAGAAGGGGTTAATAATCCTATTGTTGGCTATCCAATTGCCAACTTTGTTTCGGGCATGAACCGCTTACTGACCAATTACTATAGTTTATATGACAATGCTTTAGCCAAGCTCAATGAATTGCTCGAGCAACGGGTTCGTACTTTACAAAATACGCAGCGTTTAGTGTTGATTGGGTTGTTGGTTTTATTGTTGTTATTTTTGCTCTTTGCCTTTTTTACAGCCCGTTCGATTACCAGACCACTGGCAGATATGGTGGGAGTTGCCCAAAAATTCGGTTCGGGTGACTTATCGCAAACCATGTCGGTGCGCTCGAGGGACGAAATTGGTCAGTTGGGTATGGCGTTTAATAATTCGGTGTTGCAACTCCGTGATTTCGTGGATGGTCAGCGAGATGAAGCAGTCCGTTCAAGACAACTCCAAGATAACATTGGTGAATTCTTAAATGTAGCGATGGATATTAGCGGTGGCGATTTCACCAAAAAAGGTAAAGTTTCCGAGGATGTACTTGGCAACGTGATTGATGCGATTAACCTGATGACCGAAGAAGTTGGGTATTTGCTTAAAGATGTTCAAGCCACAACCGAGCAAGTCAATTCAGGAGCAAGGGCATTAACCCATGCAAGTCGTAACATTGTGCAAGGTGCGGTTTCTCAAGAAGAAATCGCCCAACAAGCGCAAGGACAAGCTCTTGAAGTCAGTCAGCAATTCGAGGAATTAACCAATACCGCTTCGGATACGGCTGCAATCGCGCAGCGCACCTTAGATGCCAGCCGCGAAGGTCAGCAAGCGGTGCAAGAAACCTTAACAGGCATGAACTCGATTCGCCGTGAAGTGAGTAATATTTCTAAGTCGGTTAAAAGCCTTTCGGATAGGTCGCTCGAGATTCAAGAAATCGTGGATACCATTTCTGGTATCGCAGCACAAACCAACCTTCTTTCCTTAAACGCAGCGATTGAAGCATCGG
>JBEGTV010000392.1:0-3267 GCA_041179225.1 Deinococcota bacterium
ATCCTTCGCGCTCTCGAGAAAGGCGAAATAGAACCAAGCGAAGCAGCCGAAAAACTCAAGAAACTCGGTTGAACCTTTTTTTTGGCACTGCGTATTTAGACCATGACTAACTTTCCTCGAGTTCTCGGAATTGGGCTTCTTGGTGTTGCTGGCGCATTTGGCATCTCGAGCGCTCAGAATGCTGGTACAAGCGCCCCAGAATTTCAAACTGATGGTATTTGGGTCAATAGCCCAGCCAAAAAAGTTTCTGACTTTAAGGGCAAAGTGTTACTGGTGAACATTTGGGTTCATTCATGTATCAATTGCCACAATAGCTTGCCGACACTACGGGCTTGGTACGCCAAGTACAAAGATCAAGGTTTTGAAATTGTTGGTGTTCACACCCCAGAATTTGAAAGTGATAAAGACCCAAATGCCTTAAAGAGTAGTTTAATCAAAGATAATGTGACTTGGGCAGTCTTCCAAGATAACTTAGAACGCACATGGAAAGCCTACAACAATCGCTACTGGCCCGCTTTTTATTTTGTTGATAAGAACGGTAAAATTCGTGTAACGCACGCGGGCGAACTCTCGAGCCGGTACCCAAATGCCATTCCGGGACTCGAGAAAACCATTCAGGTATTACTGGCAGAAAAATAAGTTATTTGCTTGGCTAGCCATTCATTGCACTAAACGCTCTAAAGCATCACGCAGAACCAAAATGGCTGTTAGGTACTCCTCGATTTGTAATCGTTCAATGGGGGTGTGATCTAAGGTGCTGTCGCCCGGACCATAGGCTAAAATCGGACAATCCCAGAGTGGTGCAACCACGTTCATATCAGCCGTACCTGTTTTCAGGGTCAGTTGTGGCTGAATTCCTCTGGCTCGCATCGCAACGCGAAAAGCTCGAGTTAAAGCCGTGTCTTTTGCACCTCGGTACGGTTCTTCGCGCCCCGTGTAATTGATTCGCAAACCCATTAAATTCTGCTCTAAGCGGACTTGCTCGAGTTGCCGCATCGCATCATCAGGGTTAAGACGGGGCGGTAAACGCAGCCCAATCGTGGCTTCGCAGGTTTGCCGCAAACCATCGTTGCTGCTCGAAATGGCTTGTAATGCCACTTGAACACTATCGAACAAGCGTTGATCTTGATTAAAAGCCGTTGCCCACGTCTCGAGTGCCGCAAAAAACCGAATCATGTCCTCGGGGGCAGTGCTGTCCGAACCTGCGCTATGGAAATTATCCTTTTCGAGCCTTGCTCTGATAATCAGTCTCCCTTTATACCCCAGTGTGACTGTATCAAAACCACTCGGTTCACCAATAATGCAGTAGGCTGGGGTGTACTTACTGATCGCGTGATGAGCGCCTTTACTCGAGGGTGCTTCTTCTTCAACTGCACCAACACAAATAAATTTGGCTTTCTCGAGAGTAGCCTCGGACAATAAACTCACCGCAGCTATAAAAGTACAAAACGGTCCTTTGGCATCCACACTGCCTCGACCCCACAACTCGAGTTGACCATCTGAATTGGCTTCAATTCGCACAGGAATTTCACCAGTTACCGTATCAATATGCCCAAGTAAAACAATTTCTTTAACTCCCGAACCTCTTGAACCCACAGCATTCCCTGCACCATCCATTTCGGCTTTGAAACCATGTTTGTGCATCCAGCGCACCAAAAAACGGCTCACATCAGCTTCTTGGGTGCTATGGCTCTGAATTTGGACAGCTTCGCGCAGCAAAGCAATAAATTGTTCTTTTGAGTCTAAGGTGAGTTCGTTCACGCTCTCGAGTTTACCGTGTTGCTAGGATTTTTTGAACCCTCACAGATGGGGCAAGCTGAACCCTCACAGACGGGGTAGGGTCACACCTGTCTGCCCTTGATACTTACCCGCACGGTCACGGTATGTTACTTCGGGTTTTGGTCCTTCAAAGAAGAGCAACTGAACACACCCTTCATTGGCATACATTTTTGCGGGAAGCGGAGTGGTGTTGCTAAATTCTAAAGTAACGTGTCCCTCCCAACCCGGTTCTAAAGGCGTAACATTTGCAACAATACCAACTCTGGCGTAAGTTGACTTGCCCAAGGCAACAACCATCACATTGTCTGGCACACGCATATACTCAATACTTCGAGCCAGAACAAAGCTATTGGGTGGAATAATCACTTCGTCGCCTTCAAAATCAATAAAAGCTCGAGGATCAAAGTTTTTTGGGTCAACCACAGTATTAAAAGCATTGACAAAAATTTTCCATTCTCTAGCTGCCCGAAGGTCATAACCAAAACTCGAGACTCCGTAACTGATAATCCCACCATTTTCGCCACTGCGAACTTGACGATCAGAAAAAGGCTCAATCATGCCTTCTTCAAGGGCTTTTTGGCGAATCCACCAATCGGGTTGAATCATGTCTTGTAGCATAACCCGTTGAAGTACAAATCGTACAGATGACCGATGTGAGTCTCGTACAGATGACCGATGTACAGATGACCGATATATTTTACCCCTCGAGAAGTACGGTTGAACACACTTGGTCACGTCCTGAATTCTTAGCTCGGTACAGGGCAGCATCGGCTCGGGACATGACTTGCTTTAGGGTCTCGCTTTCTTGGCGCACAGCTACACCAATACTGACGGTAATTCGCACCCCACCGGGGTTAGCCTCAAAAATGGCGCAGCGCAATTGCTCTGCGAGTAATCTTGCTTGCTCGAGATTGACATTTTTTTCAAGCATTAAGAATTCCTCGCCACCCCAACGGGCGGAGTGGTCGCCTTGTCGGGTTTGGTTTTCTAAGGTAAATGCCAGTTCGCGTAGGACAATATCACCAAAGGCATGTCCGTAATGATCGTTGATGTGCTTAAAATGATCCACATCTATCAGTAAAAGGGCGTATGTGATTTGACTAGCATGGGTTTGCTCGAGGTGCATTTGCATTGAACGGCGGTTCTGAATGCCTGTGAGAACATCGGTGTTGGCTTGGTGTTGCACAAATTTGTATTGTTGTTGCATTCTGCCAAAAACAGCGATTAAACCCGTTAGGATCAGGTTTGCCAAATGGAATTGAACTAAGGCATTGAGTTGTAGCGTGTCAAAGGTATTTTGTGAAATGGTCAGTACCGAAATTAAGACTGCAATGGCGTTATAACCTCCACTGAACCATAATGCCAAACGTGGATTAAGACTTAAATGGGCAATTACCACAGTCACGGGAAACCAAGGAATACCAATGCCCAATGTTTTTTGAGTTTTGAGAACTTCTAAAGCCGAAGTCGCAAAATCAAGCAGTAAAA
>JBEGTV010000393.1:0-3262 GCA_041179225.1 Deinococcota bacterium
TTGAATTCTAAGCGTTCACCTTCGCGCAGTACCGCAAGAATTTCTTTTGGCTCAAGAATCGTTTCAAAACTGGTCATGACCTACCCCCATTTCACCGCGTCGAACACAGTGTTTTGAAAAAGGGGTTCAGTTCAAAAAAGCAATATGAACCCCGAAACGACTTAACGGCTCTGGATCGGCTGTGTTGCTCGGCTCGGTTTTCATATCACCTTCTTTCTGCTCGAGTTTTTTGTGAACACTCGAACAATTCGCTGGTCAGTTTAAGGCTGGATTTAGGATGGTGTCAACCGCAAGTTGTCTGGGTACAATCAACCGCAAGATGTCTGGGTACAATCAACCGCAAGATGTCTGGGTAGAGGCAACCGCAAGTTATCTGGGTATTGGATAGACTCAACCCAAAAACGGTAGAATGAAGTAATGCACAACGTTTGGTTGTTTCGCTGGTTTGCCAATCAAGGATTGGTCTTAAAAATCATTCTCCTGACTGTTGCTTCGTTGTTACCTGTGCTATTGATTGCTTTGACTTTTTATTTTCTAAATTATAACAGCGATAACGAAGAGGTTTATGGTCTGTGGCAAGAAGGTTTGTCGTTTCATTTGGCAGAACGCATAGACCATAATTTGGATGCTCGCACCGCCGATGTGCTTGCCTTGGCAGCTTCACCTGAAGCTCAGAAATTACAAGCCACCACCTTAGAAAATTGGTTGCCTTCGCTGCTCGAGAGTTATGCGCCTAGTTACAGTTTAATGTTGGTGGTCAATGCCAAAGGTAAAATAATTGCCGCCGCAGGTCAGGATGAAAGTGGTGCGGAAATTGAAACGCAGAGTTTACTAACGCAAAACATGGCAAAAGAACCTTGGTTTATTCGTAGCTTAGCAAAACCCGAAGGAGAAATTGATTTGGTCGAACCAAACCGCGATGCTCTGATTGCTCAACTTGACCCGAGTAAAGCCTTAAGCATGAGTTTTTCTGCTCCTATTCGCAATGCCAACGGCGAAGTGATTGGTGTTTGGAGTAACCGTTTTAAGTGGTCACAAATTCAGGATCAGGTGCTTGAAATTGCCGAACGTGCCGCCAATGAAGATTCAGTGGTGGATTTTGTGATCTTGAATAAAACCGGGTTGGTTCTCGAGCATCCCGATGAAAGCCAAATCCTCAAAACCAGACTCAGCGATTACCAAGGTTTAACAAGCCCTGAATCCGAAGGTTATTTTATTGGACGCGATTATGCCACGCCAGACGGACAAGGCATCGAAGCCTATTATAAAAGCCAAGGCACAAGTGGCAACTTAGGCTGGTTAGTGGTTTCAAGTGTTCCCATCACCGATTTGTACAAGGATCGCAATTATGCAATTCTGAATCTTTTACCAATTATTTTAGCGCTGATGGTGGCAATTATTATTGCCCTGTTTTTCTCAGTGCAGTACGTGACCAAAGGCTTAAAGCAATTGGGTAAAAACGCCCAAGGCTTAGCCATCGGTAATCTCGAGCAGCAACTTGGTGCATACCCAAAAGATGAACTTGGACATTTTGCAGGTGCTTTTAAGGAAATTATCACGTACCAACAAAATCTAGCCGAAGCTGCCAATGCGATTACCAAACGTGATTTAACAAAGAATATCAGTCTTGCTTCGGAAAATGACACCCTTGGACTTGCTTTTGCTGCTATGAACCAGAATTTGCGTGAATTATTGCAAACCCTACAACAAGGCACAATTTCACTGTCTTCAGCTTCAACTCAAATGCAAAGCAGCAGCCAAGCCCAAGCAGGCAGTGTGCAACAACAATTTGCTGCCATTGCCCAAACCAGTGCCACAGTAGATGAAGTTCAGACCACCACCGAACAAGCCCTCGAGTATGCGATTCAAACTCGAGAAGCCGCCCAAGGGATTGCTCGAGTGGTTGAACTTGGGGTCGAAGCCACCGTTGCCGCCAATCAAAGCATGGCAGATATTAAATTTAGGGTCGGAGATATTGCCGAGAACATTCTGGCATTGTCCGAACAAACCCAAGCCATTGGAGAAATCATTGCCACAGTTGCTAAACTGGCTGACCAAAGCAATTTACTGGCATTAAACGCTGCGATTGAAGCTGCACGGGCTGGCGAACACGGCAAGGGCTTTAGTGTCGTTGCCCTCGAGATTCGCACACTCAGTGAACAATCCAAATTTGCCACATTACAAGTCAGGGATTTACTCTCGGAAATTCAACGCGCCACCAACAACGCGGTCATGACCACTGAACAAGGGATTAAAGTGGCTGACGCTGGGGTAGACAGCATTGCACGGGTTTCAGAAGTCATCACTCAACTCAATTCGGCAATAGAAAACGCTGCTCAGAATGCGTACTTAATCAGTGCTTCGGTACAACAACACAGCGTTGGAATGCAGCAAATTTCCAGTGCCATGCAAAGCCTACGCAGCAATGCCGAGAGAACACTCGAGACTTCAAGCAGTAGTAAAAGTGCTGCCGAAGAACTCTCAAGTCTTGCCTCACGCTTAAAAACCCTGACTGAAAGCTATAAAATGAACCCATGATCAAAGCTGTTTTCTTTGACGTTGGCGAAACTTTGGTTTGCGAAACCGAACATTGGGGACACTGGGCAGATGTACTTGGCATCTCGAGACTAACGTTTTTTGCGGCACTTGGCATGGTGATTACCAATAATTGGCATCACCGCAGAGTCTTTGAAGTGCTAGGCACAAATTATCAAGATGCAGTGTTGAAACTTCAAAAACGCGGCATTACCGTTCGAGAAATACAGGCTTCCGATTTTTATGCCGATTCAATCCCATGTTTAACTGGTCTGCAAGCGGCTGGGATTGAGGTTGGAATTGCAGGTAATCAACCCGAACAAGCCGAAACAATTTTGCGTCAACTCGATTTGCCACTCGATTACCTTGCTTCAAGTGCAACTTGGGGGGTAGAAAAACCAGACCCAGAATTTTTTAAGCACATCATCAAAATCACCAATCTCGAGCCACACGAAATTGCGTATGTCGGCGATAGACTCGACAACGATGTGCTACCCGCCAAAGCAATTGGCATGAAAGCCATTTTTCTTGAGCGCGGACCTTGGGGAGTAATACACGCTCAACGTCCAGAGGTTAAAAAAGCTGATTTACACCTGCATTCACTCGAGCATTTACTTGAGTTGATTCGGTAATTGCGGACTTAACTGCTCATTCTCGAGCGCTGCCCAAACTTGTATTTTAAGCTGCTCGAGGTCAAAGCCATCCAATGCACTCTGATCATGCCCCT
>JBEGTV010000394.1:0-3258 GCA_041179225.1 Deinococcota bacterium
CATCTCGACTGCCATTATTTCACCTCTTTTTTGCCGTATGGCAATGCAAGTTTGACGGGTTGTTGGGCTTCATGTGGATGATTTTCGCCCTTATATACTTTTAAGTGATTATGCAAAGTGCGTCCCAAACGACCTTTTGGCAACATCCCAAAAACTGCGTGTTCAATTACGCGCTCTGGGTGCTTGTCAATAGCGATATTGGCTGGCTCGAGTTTCAAACCACTTGGGAAGCCACTGTAACGGGTGTAGATTTTGCCACTCATTTTATTGCCTGTTAAGACAATTTTTTCGGCATTGACCACAATCACATAATCGCCATTTCCCATATGAGGGGTGTAATCGGGTTTGTGTTTGCCACGAATTAACGTAGCAATTTGTGTTGCCAGACGACCTAGGGTCATCCCTTCGGCATCTATGACAACCCAACGCGGGTCAGTTTTTGTTGGAAGGTACGTTTTGAACATGATGATTCTCCAAAAAAGTACACAGCCAAATGCTGTGCATTTTGCCGCTTTTAACTCAAGATGCCTGCTCGGGGGAACGTCGTCTCGAGGGTTGTCCGGGCGGTGTTGCCGGTGGCTTGTACCTCTACCAAAGACTAAGCCGAGGCAGGAGTTTAGCACGGGTCAAGCGGCAGCGCCAAGGACAGTTTTTTTAGACTCGAGAATAATTAGACCACCTTGATTGCTTCACAAGATTTGGATGGCAACTTCAGCGAACGAAATTTAAGCTCTAAGCCTATGAATCATAAAACTGTTGAACCAAAAATCTTGTACTTCGGCACACCAGTTGTTCTCATTAGCACCTTAAACGAAGATGGCTCGCCAAACCTTGCTCCAATGTCAAGCGCTTGGTGGTTGGGACAATCTTGTATGCTTGGACTAGGTAAAACCTCAAAAACCCTCGAGAACTTAAGGCGAACAGGCGAATGTGTTCTGAATTTACCATCGGCTGAATTGGTAGCGCATGTTGACCGTTTAGCCCTAACAACAAGCTCGAGCGTGATGCCTGCTCACAAAGCCAAGATGGGTTTTAGCCAAATCAATGACAAATTTGCCCAAGCAGGTTTAACCCCAATCGCTTCGGAACTCGTTAAGCCGCCTCGAGTTTTGGAATGCCCTGTGCAACTCGAAGCAACTGTACAACGCATGGATTCCTTTAATTCCGATAGTGCGGCGGCGATAGAAGTAAAAATTATTCGGGTCTACATGGACGAATCGATTCTTAGTCCCGAAAAACGTCATTTAGTGGACACCGAAAAATGGCAACCCCTGATTATGAGTTTCCTTGAGTTTTATGGATTGGGTAAAAATCTGCACCACTCGAGGTTGGCAGAAGTTTTCTAAACCGTTCAATTACGTTATTCTAAGCCCTATGAATTACCGAATTGGTTATGGCGAAGACGCGCATCGGCTCGAGGCTGGGCGCAAATTGATATTGGCGGGACTCGAGATACCAGATTCGCCTCATGGCGCAATTGCCCATTCGGATGGTGACGCAGTGCTTCACGCCGTATCTGATGCGCTGCTCTCGAGTCTTGCGCTTGGCGATATTGGTAAACTCTACCCAGACACCGACCCAAAATGGCACGGGATGGACTCGAGTATTATCTTAAAGGATTGTTTAGCTCGTACCAAAAATGCTGGTCTCGAGATTGTGAATTTAGCGGTGGTGGTGACACTTGATCGCCCGAAACTTGGGGCTTTGCGTGACACCATGCGCGACCATTTGGCTGGTTTACTCGAGACTAATTCGGAAAATGTTGGGATTACCTTTAAGACAAGCGAAGGCTTAGCGCCAATGCACGTTCAGACAAGAGCTACGGTTTTGCTCGAGAAATCCAGATGAGAGTGGATAGTGTTGACTATCCACATTTTTTCATTTACACTACATTATGCCAGTTCGGATTGCGTACCCATATGATCCAGATGAACTTGAGGCTCATAACCCACCTTTCGTACAAGACTTAATAGACCTCAAATTACACGGCTATCACGAGACTGTTTCTGAAATCTGTAAAATGGTTGCTGACTTAAAACAAAATGGTAAAGACTGCCGTTTCTTAAAGCAACTCAAAAATTACGCAATTCTCGAGCTAAAAAGTCACTCTCGAGGGAGGCAAAAAGGAGGCGCTCGAGCCTACTTATTTCGGATTCGAGAAAATTTTCTAGTATGCCGTGCTGAATGGAAACCAGACAATGAACCGAGTTTGGAGTGTCTCGAGGACACAGCTTACATTCTCAAAGCCTTCAAAGAACAGCGCATGGTTTTCCCAGCACATCATAAGAACCCAATAACTTTTAAGGAGGAATTGTCATGAGTTACTTACCTCAACGCCCACGAAAAAATTCGGAAGCTCGAGCCGCCGCATTAGCTTGGGCAGAGACAATCACCCAAACCGAACTTGACCAATTATCTGACATAGGTATCCCAAACGAAAACCCAAATACACTCGAAGCACAGGTCAATACTGGAGTTTTTGAACAAAGCATTGGTGCATTACTAACCGAAGCCCGCAAAAGCCGAGGGCTAGGCAAACGCGAATTGGCACGACAACTCGGCACAAACCATGCTCGAGTAACCCAACTCGAAAATGCCCAGAATCTCGAGTTGCAAAGTATTCTTGGGGTGCTAGATAAACTCGAATTTGATTTATCAATTCAGTTTGTTTCACGGCGCGATGGAAAAGCAATAGGGGCAATGATTCCAATGCGAAAAACTGTGCAGCAATGATTTAAGCCGAAGCCAGAGCCAATTGGCGTTTAATGGGTGGTGGACTAGGGATTCACTGGGCAGATTTGGATGAGGATTTAAGTGTGGCAAGATTTCTCGAGATGTGACTACTGTTGATTTTGAAGGAATTTAGGTTCTAAGTAGTCCCACGGATTTAACTTAAGGTATCAATGTAAAAAAAGATGTGTGTAGGGGCGAATCCCTGTGTTCGCCCTGCTGAGAGTTAGTTCAAATTATTTGCGTAGGGGTACTTAATTATAAGCTAGTTGACTTACATCTTGAATTTATGGTCAAAACGTAATTTTGTTGTATGCTACGTTTATGAGTATCTTGAACTTATTTTCTAAACGTCAAAAAAAGGTTCGTGGTGAAGTGACTGATGTCTATAGCTATACAAAAGTTCCACAACCTCTACGAGTTCAGCTAGTTCATATCATTATGGCTGCAATTGGTTTTGAAAATCAACGTGAAATTTTGCGTAGTGGGTTAGCGGATCAAGTTTACGCTATGCTCAATTCCGGTTTA
>JBEGTV010000395.1:0-3252 GCA_041179225.1 Deinococcota bacterium
CAGCAATAATTAGGGTTTGTGAATTTGCGGCAACATACTGGTCAAGTTCAGAAATAATTGTTCCTAGCGTAGAGTTGATGCCTAGAATCAGGGTTTTTTCGGGTTGGGCTTCTGACTCTTTGGCATTTGAAATGGCTGTTGGGTTGGTTTGCCTTGGGGCTGGACTTTGATTGATTAAGCTGTCATCCTCGGCAATTAGAATCAGTTCGTCGTTTGCCTCGAGTTTTGTGGCTGGACTTGGGTTTAGGTGAATTGCACCACTTCTGGAAAAACCCATGACACTGCATTTGGCAAACGACATTTGGGCTTCAAAGTAGGTCTTGCCCGTCAGTTCAGATTGTTTGGAAATATAGATTTCGTCGCCACCAAAATCGAGTAACTCGGTGTAAACCACACTTAAACCGCTTTGCCGACAAGTTTGTACTGTAATTCTCGAGATCAAGTCTTTAGCGAGAATAAAATGGGCTTCGTCTTTGCCGACCAGTTTAGCGGCTTCGAGGTTATCGGCGGCTTGAATTTCAGCCACAATATGAAAAGGTTTTTCAGTGCGTTTAGGATGATTGGTCAATGCCAGCGTGGTTTTAATAATGTTCGAGTCTGGGTCGGGGCTGTCGGTTGGTGCAAGGATAATAATGCTTCTGGCAGCATTAAAATTGCCCAATTCAAGGTCGGTTAAGTCCATTGGATTGCCGTTGCGACAAATGATTCGGGTTTTACCACTCTGCACCCGTTCACGGATGCTTTCTTCCATTTCACTTTTATCGGTTTCAGATAGAACCACAATCGCTGGACGAGTACGGGATTCATTGGCTAAGCAGATTTCATTCAAAATGCCGTAAATTTGCGAGTTCCAGCCCAAAATCAGGGTGTGTTCGTTTTCTAAAACTCGAGAACGTCCTTTTTTTAGTTCTTCGATTTTGCTGTCAAACGCCCCTGAGATAATACCGATTAAGCTAGCAACCAGAAAAACCCCGCCAAGCGTAACGATCAGCATAAAGACTCGAAAGCCCCAACCAGTGTCACCGCCCATTGTGCCACTGTCTAAGGTTCGCATTAAATTGCCCCAAATCACATCGGGTAAACCTTGGGGCTGACCGCCTTCACCTTCGGGGGCAAAGCCAAAAAGTGTCACCAAAACACCAATCACACTAATAAAAGCAATGCTTGATACAAACAATAAACCAATTGTGGCTAGTGGACCTTTTGCCATGACATTATCAAACCAGTACCTGAATTTCTCTTGCCAAGTAATTTTTTCCATGTCTCGTATTGTAACGTGAATTACTGCTCGGGGTGTGATTTTCGCTTCACCAAGCAAAAATTGGTCTCATCCTTTGGGCGTAGATTAAAAATGGAACTTTTTAGACCCAGAAAGCGTAGAATGCTGCGTAATTACTATCCTTAAGGAGGATGCCTTGATCGAAGTCTCTTTAACCCCCCACCGCAATTATTTACGAGCCTCACCTGAAGGAAGCGCTGACACCCAAAAACTCTTTTTATTGGCGCAATTAACCCCGCAAATCACCAATAGAGCCGCACTGGCTTTAACCTTTATTGTGGATACGTCTGGCAGTATGCGCGAAAAAGTGGCTGGGGGTAAAACCAAATTGGATTTAACGCTTCATGCCATGAAAGCCCTTGTCTCGAGTTCTAACTTAACCGACAAGGATAGCGTAGCGATTGTGCAATTTGATGATGATGCCAGTACCCTAACTGCCCCAACAGGCAACCGTAATCAAATGCTGGCGGCGGTTGAAGCCCTGCGGAAACACTCGGGCGGCACAATGATGGGTTTGGGGATGCTCGAGGCGTTAAACCATACGATAGCGGGCAACACCAATAAACGGGTGATGCTTTTGACCGACGGCGCAACTTTTGACGAAGATGCTTGCCGTGCCGTGACCAACACTTATGTGGCACAAGGCGTGGCGATTACCAGCATTGGCGTGGGCGATGAATTCAACGAAGACCTGATGGGCGAAATTTCTGACCGCACCGGCGGACGGGTGATTCACGTGGTCGGACAGAATGCCAAACCGCCAGCTAGTGTCCTAGCAGATAACTTAGACGATGTGCTAGGCGAAGAATTCAAACGGGCTGCTAGTGAAGTTGTCACCAACCTCGAGTTTAGTTTGCGTGGTGTTAAGGGTGTAACTTTGGATCGTGTAACTCGAGTTTACCCATTTTTAGCCGAATGCGAAATGCAGAACATGGGCGGTGCAATGAAAGCCCGTGCGGGTAACTTAGAATCCAAAGACCAAACCGCTTTTTTGCTCGAGCTAACCTTGCCGCCGCGCCCACCGGCTCGAGTGCGAATTGCTCAGATTGGTTTGACTTTTGACATGCCCGGCGAAGGCACAAGGGGCGAAATTCCACCCGTGGACGTGGTTGTGGAGTTTAGTTTCGACGAGAACGCCACGGCGGCGGTCAATCCAACAGTTATGGGGTATGTGCAACAACGCAACCTTGAAGGACTGGTCAAACAAGCTGCCCAGGAAGCCCAAACCAATCCGCAAGCAGCAGCTAAAACCATCGAAATTGCTCGAGCCATGACGGTGCGCCTCGGCAATGCTGCCATGACCCAAGTGCTTGACCAAGCCAAATCAGAACTTGATTCGGGTAAGGGAATTTCGGCTGGGACTGCTAAAACCATTAAAATGGGGGCAAAAACCCAGACCATTAAAGTTGGTGGAGGCTCGAGTAGCCAAGGTGGTTTACCGTCGGATGAAGAGATTCGTAAGCTAACAGGGGCGTAAAATTGAGTATTCTTTGTGCAAACCCCTCTGTAATTGGCTTGCACAAACCCCTCTGTAATTGGCTTGTGCAAACCCCTTGCATTCCTTGTTAAAATAGAATTCTTAAAGGAGTCACCATGATTGTTTGTCACGTATGCGGTACGGAAAACCCAGATGGTTCAAAATTCTGCGAAGGTTGCGGTGTTGAATTGAGCGCACCAGTGGTTGAAATGAATGTTGGTGCAATCGCCACACCAGTCGAAGCTGTGGCAGATGCAATTCCAGCCTTTGTTCCACCAAATCTTGAAACCCCAGAAATTGTGCAACCCGTGGTGAACGCCGTCGAAACTATTATTCCCGGTTTAGCCCCAATGCCCGAACCAGAAGTGTTACCTCCGCCCCTACCAGACTTGACCTCTGCACCTGTAGCGGCTGACGAAGCTGCCCTTGACCTCGAGCCAGAAGTTGCGGTTGCACCTGTAGTTGCACCAGTTGTGGCTGCCATTGATTCTACTTT
>JBEGTV010000396.1:0-3251 GCA_041179225.1 Deinococcota bacterium
TAGATGCAGACCATGCCGATTTTCAAGGATTTAGCCCATTTGAAGCCCAAAGTTTAGAGAATGAGGCACTAGTAAATAATACAATCACCGCCACCGATGACCTGCTCGAGTACGGATTTGTTGCCCGTAACAGCACTGACAGACGCAGCTTACCCCATGGTCAAACTGGTACAATTACCATTGCTGTCCGCTTTCTTAAAGACAGCCAAGTCGCTCGTATCCCGCAAAAATTCTCAATGACTTTTGTACTGGCGAACGAAACGACGGCTCGCAGCACCCGCGATGTGCAGAACGACACCACCTTAGCAATGCAAAACCGCTTGCCAAACGCCATACCGTTTTTAATCGGCACGGATGACACGGCAGCCGGTAATACCCGTATGTTTGTCCCCAACCTTCGCCTTTCAAGCACACCAACTTTTTTACTCGAGCCAATACTGACCAGCACCGCGCTTGGGCAAATAGACTTGGCTTGGGACACCAACCTGTCCACACCAAGCACCGACTCCAGTGGAAACTGGAAATTTACGCCCCTGACCTACAGCGACATTGACCATACAACGGCTGGATTCCGCTATTTAACCGCAACTTTTAGGGTCGAATATATGGGCAGCACCGCCCAATCAAACCTGCATTTACGAGCCTTTTCTCGCCAAACCAATATCGCGGGGAGCGCCGTTTATGACTTAAGATTATTCCCAAATGCTACTTTTCCACTTGGTGAGCAATTATCAGAACCAATCGTTGCACAAACCATTCATCCATTACACGCCATGCAACTAGGCGCGATTGCACCTGTTCCCGACCCAACTGCTTCTGGGTTTCAAGCCTACTTAAACCCAGAAAGCAACCAATTAACCCAAACCGCCCGAACCCAAAATCTACTCAGCAGCAGCGATTCAATCCTTGATTATGGCTACCAAATTCGGCAATGCAACCCAAACTGCAACCCCACATTTGTCAACAACAGCCAAGGGCTGGTCTCGGTGGCGGTCAGAATCCCCAGAAACTACACCCTCCCAGTCGTACCAGCCACAGTTCCGCCCACAACCCGTACTGTCAAACCCTTCAAATTTAAGTTCAGCTTTGTCATCAGCAGCGACAACACCCCAAGGGTCAGCCGCGCAATCGTTGAAACCACCAGTCAAGCCCAAACTCGAGCTGATACAATTGGAAGCCCAAGCCTACCCAACCAGCTGATATTCCTAGGCACAGATACCGACACGACCAATAATCCAAAAATTTATCCGATTCAACTAAAAAGCATTAAAATTGCTGATAACACGCAAATTCCGTAAGTCCTCGAAACCATAAAATTCGGCTACACTGCCGCTATAACCTTCCAAATTTTTGAAAAGAAAATTAGAGAATTCAGTAACAATCGTGACACAAACGGGTTGAGGCAGCTTCACGCCGCCCCAACCTATTTGTCAATTAAACTCGAGCCAAGGCTTTACGCGCCATTACATCCACCAAATGCGCCCTGTACTCGGCACTGGCAACATGGTCTGAAAGTAAATCATCTGCGTCCACCAAACCGCTATTTGCACCCGCCTCGAGCTTAGAAAGGCGCATAGCAAAAGCACCAGCCCCAGTTACTGCTGCTCGAGTGCTACTGTCACTGTGCTTAACCACTGCCACACCTACAACCGCATAGCGACTGGCTGGATGAGCAAATTTTTCGTAAGCACTGCCTTGTGTGTTGGCGGGGATATGAATTTCGGTCAGCATCTCCCCTTCAAGAACGGCTGTTTGGAACATGCCAAGAAAAAAGTCATCGGCACTGACGACCCGAGCGCCACTCGAGCTTTCAATTTTCATTTTTGCCCCAAGTGCTAGCATAGAAGCAGGGTAGTCGGCAGCAGGGTCAGCGTGCGCCAAAGCACCGCCAATCGTGCCTTTGTTGCGAACCATCGGGTCGCCAATCAGGGCAGCTTGTTCTGGCAAAATACGACACTTTTGTTGCAGCAAACTCGAGTGTTCAATCTCACGGTGTGTGGTCATCGCCCCAATTACAATCACTTCACCCTCGAGACGAATGCCTTTAAGACCAGCAATTTGTGAAACATCAATCAATGCACTTGGCGCAGCAAGGCGCAACTTCATGGTTGGTATAAGGCTATGCCCACCCGCCAGTAATTTTGCATCTGGGTTAGCTGCCAAGGCTGCGAGTGCATCGGCGACACTCGAGACTTTATGGTAATCAAATTCGGCTGTGTACATGAATCCCCTTTTTTGTAGGAGCAACCCTTGTGGTTTCCCTGACCTGCATGTGGCTTTTGGATTTTGTATTTGCCAGATACGCCCCTACCGTTTATTTAATCGTCGGCAGCTTGGGCGAGTTGATGGGCGTTCATCAATCGCCAGACTTTCTCGGCGGTGAATGGCATGTCAAGGTGCTTGACTCCAAATGGCTCGAGGGCATCAATCACCGCGTTGGCAACGGCGGCGGTACTAGCTATTGTTCCAGCCTCACCGATGCCTTTTACACCAAGCGGATTGTGCGGGCTTGGTGTGACGGTATGTCCAATTTCGAGTTGTACCATGTCGTCGGCTCGAGGCATGGTGTACTCGAGGTACGAGCCACTAATCAGTTGTCCGCTTTTGTCGTAAACAGTGTTCTCGAGCAATGCCTGTCCCATTCCTTGGGCGACTCCACCATGAACTTGTCCTTCGGCGATTAACGGGTTGATGATTGGTCCGCAATCATCTACACAAACATAACGAATCAGCTTGGTGCTGCCTGTGTCGGAATCTATTTCAACCACTGCTAAGTGCGTTCCAAAAGGGTAGACGAAGTTTTTTGGGTCGTAGAAATGGGTTGCCTCGAGTCCGGGTTCAAGGTCGGCGGGGTAGTTATGGGCAAGGTGCGCCATTAAAGACACATCAAAAAAGGATTTATTACGTTCTGGTACACCTTTAACTTGGAATTTGCCATCTACGTGTTCCATGTCTTCACTGCTTGCCTCGAGCAGATGCGCCGCGATTTTCTTGGCTTTATCGGTAATTTTACGGCACGCCAACGTAATCGCACTTAAACCAACTGGGGCGCTTCTCGAGCCGTAACTGCCCCAACCGTGCGGTAGTCTGGCGGTGTCGCCATGAACCAAACTAACGTGTTCAACTGGAATTTGTAGTTCATCGGCAACCACTTGGGCAAAAGCCGTTTCGTGTCCTTGTCCGTGGCTGTGGCTACCGGTTAGCACTTCAACCATGCCCGTGGCAGCCACCCGCACCAGTGCAGATTCCCA
>JBEGTV010000397.1:0-3242 GCA_041179225.1 Deinococcota bacterium
AGGGATACGCGAAGGGGATGGCTACCAAACTTTTATTGAACGTAAAGGCGCTGAACTCGAGCGGATGAGTGCGGCTGGACATGGGCATTTCTGGGGCGCATTTCTTGATAACAAATTAGTCGCTAGTTTAGGCTTGTACTTTTGGCAAGGCGTGGGCAGATTCCAATGGGTAGGCACACATCCAGATTTCAGGCGGCGCGGTTTGTGCGGTACGCTGGTGCATCATGTGGCAAAACTTGGTCTCGAGAAAGTACAGACCCTTGTGATGGTGGCTGACCCTGAGTATGTAGCGGCAGGGATTTATGAAAGTATTGGGTTTAAGCGAAGCGAAAAACAATTTCAACTCGAGAAAATCCTATGACTTAGTAAGGTTCAGACCAAAATACAAGAGTAATTAAGTTCATTGGGTGTTACAAGTTTGAGTGCTGATATGTGCCACACAGAGTAACAACCATTTAGCCTGAGTTGCATGTACCATAACCGATGGTACGACATGAATGGAGCAACTTTCAGGCTTTATCCTCGAGCCTTATTTAAGTAAACGCGACTCGAGGTGCAACAAAGCGACACTCGAGGATGTAAACAAACATCATGTAGACTAAGCCATGAAATTACCGCGTTTACTGTTCTTATTATTATTCCTCTCGGGTGTCGCACTTGCTGCCCCCAAACTACTGGTTCAACCCAGAGATGGCATTGCCCCGATTTTAGAACGGATTAACGCGGCGAAAACCAGTATTCGCCATAAAATTTATTTGTTCACCGATTCACGCCAAGATGTCATAGATGCCCTAGCCGCCGCCACCAAACGCGGTGTGGATGTGCGAATTCTGCTCGAGCGCGAACCAAGCGGCACAAGTGGTGGCAATACCGCCATTTTTCTGAAACTCAAAGAAGCGGGTTTGAATGTGCAGTTGTCCAAGCCGTTTAAGTTTGTCTTTATTCACGAAAAAAGCTTTGTTTTCGATGACCGCGAAGCCCTGATTTCTACGGCAAATATCACCGCCTCGAGTTTTGGGGCGAACCGTGAATACCAAGTTGTTTTGGATGAACCAGCTTTGGTCAAAGAAATTGTGGATGTTTTTGAAGCCGACTGGAAAGGCGAGGATATAGACCTTAAAAATGCCAAATTGGTCTGGAGTCCGAGTCAAATAAAAAGTAATGGTTTGGTGCGTGGTAACTCGAGGGAAAAAATGATTGCCCTGATTCGCAGTGCCAGAACAAGTTTACTTTTTCAGCAACAAAGTATGGCAGATGAAGAAATTATTCGTGAAATCCAAACTGTCTCGAGACAAGGTATTCCAGTCACACTGGTTGGACCGCCACAAGAACTGACCGATACCTATTATTACGCTGGGGCAGAACGGCTTCGTGGGGCTGGGGTTCAAGTCAAGTATTTACTGACCAATTATGTTCATGCCAAAGTGATTATCGCCGATAAAACCCGTGCTTTGGTTGGCAGCATTAACCTGAGTGGTAACAGTATCAATGCCAATCGTGAACTGGGCGTGATTCTTGAAAAAAGCAGCGCCCCAGAAGCGTTGGATGCCTTGGTTGCCCAAATCGAACTCGATGCCAGTAAAAGTGTGGACACCAATCCCTTTGCACTGCCTCGGCTCGAGACAGTCCAAGATGCACGGAACATGGGTGAATTTGTGGGGCGTGAAGGGACGTTTGAAGGCTTGGTTGAAGAAGTTGAGCGGCGTGACGCGGTGGCATTCCTAACTTTTGGTAAAGGTGCAACTGCGCCTCGGGGGGTGGTTTTTGCTCGAGCATACGATTCTTTTGCCCAACCTTTCCCGCAAGCCTATCTTGGTAAGCGGGTGCAAATTCGTGGGCGGGTACAGTTGTACGGCGATTACTTTGAAGTGATCCTAAACAGCCCAGACCAGATTACGGTGCTACCTTAGCCCGTTTTTCATCATGTTGCCCCAAGTCGAAGTTGCAAGTTGCGAATTTCGTAACCTTCTAAAGTTGGATTAAAGGTAATTTTGGGGGTGCTGACCAATTGAATCGGTAATGCCAATAAACGCAATAAAAAAACATCGGTTTCGGCAAATGCCAAAAACGAGCCGGGACAACGATGATGCCCGTCGCCAAAACTCAGCACCGGTTCTTGGACACTTTTTGGTAAAGGACGAACTGGGCAGAGGTCATTGGGATTTTCTCCAACTGTGGCAGGGTCGGCATTGGCAGCATAGACATGTAAATGCAGCAATGAACCGGCTGGGAGCAGTTGTTCACCAAGTTGCATCGGGGCAGTGGTTCGGCGTTTTAATGTGCCAATTACAGGCTCTAAGCGCAGGATTTCACCAAGGATGGCATGGCGTTCGGGTTCAGAAGCCACCAAGTAACGGGCGCGTAAAGTCGGGCGCTCGAGCAGATGCCAAACACACACACTGATAAATTCTCGGGTCGTGAGCATACCTGCCGCACCATAAGTTACGCATTCGCCAAGTACCTCAAAGGGTTTGTAGCCTAAGCCAAGCACATGACTGATGAGATCATCTTGCGGTTGTTTGCGCCGAGCTTGAATAGCGGGTCGAACATCCAAATGAAAAAATGCCATGATGTGGTAAGCCGAGGTCAAACGCATCAAGGGGCGCAGCCATTTTGGGGCTGTGATTGGATTAAAAGCAAATGCTCCAATTCGAGCAGCTAAACCTCGGCGCGAACTGCCCGCTAAGCCGATGACTTCGGCAGCCACTCCAACCGCTAACTCGAGTGCCAATTGGCTCAGGTCGGCTTGGCGGTTGCGCTCAAGTCGGCTGATTAATTCGTCGCTCAGGGATTCCATGATTTGCTTATGTTTATTATTGGTGGTGCTTGGGGTAAAAAATTTAGCCGTTTGAGTACGCAATTGCTTGTGTCGTTCGCCCTCGAGAAAAAGGATTGGTTCTCGCATGTGTTTAATTCTCGACCCAAGTTCCTCGGCACTAAAACCTGCTTGGCGGGTCGTGTCAGAGCGCAGAATTTGGCGGCAAAGGTCAAACGATTTGACTTGCCAAACACCATTGGTATCTTGTTCGAGGCTCGGTTGGGCAGATAAATCGGCGGCTTGGGTTTTACGTGAGCCTTTGGTCATGGCAGTATGGTCTATTGGGCAAGCAGCTAAGGTCATGAATACTCCTTTATGATACAATGTATATCATAAGCTATAGACTAGCGCATCTGATGAGAACTGAGTAGCACTAGCCAGCCCCGCACGAAAACGCCATAATGACAAGATGCCCAAAACTGAT
>JBEGTV010000398.1:0-3223 GCA_041179225.1 Deinococcota bacterium
TAAATTCCGAAACAGCCGTAGCTCCAGACCAGTCGCTGGAATACCAACGGGTAAATTCTGACGAATCACCTCGAGCATCTGTTTGGCGATTTTTTCGGCTTGAGCGCCAGAGGACGGATCAAAAGGGACTGGCGCACTGAGTTTTAGAGTGGTTTTATTGTTTTTGGTCTGAATCTGAAAATCTAAGCCCTTTAAGTCCGGCACGACTTTTTGCAATTCCTTCTCGAGTTTCTGCATTTGCTGAACGCCTTGGGTGATGGCAGGACCCGCTTGGTTCCAAATCCAAAGTCCACCCGCTACCAATCCACCAACAATAAGAATAGCTACAACTCCACAACCAATCAGTAAGCCTCTCATGGTTAAATTATAAAAGTATTGGTGAGTAGGGAGTGGGTTATAACGTCACACGGATACTTGTGCCACTCTCTAAACTGCTCTCAATCAGGTATTTTGCGCCAATGGCTTCGGCGCGTTCACGCATAGTGCGTTGTCCGAGCGAATTTAAAAAGTTTTGGCTGGTGTCAAAGCCAATGCCGTCATCGGAAACACTTAAGGTCATACCGCGAAACTCGAGCCGAGCGCGGTTGGCTTTGGCGTGCTTGACTGTGTTATGCAGGGCTTCTTGAGCGATGCGTAATAGGGTTTGTTTGGTCCCTAAAGGTAAATTTGGTTCGCTTTCAAAGTGCGTGTCCATTTCGAGTTTGTAGCGTAAACGCATCATTTCGGCTTGTTTTTGTAGGGCGGCGACCAGTCCTTCTTTTTCGAGAATTTCAGGGCGAAGTTCAAAAATTAAAGCCCGCATTTCGGTCACGCCAGCTTCTGCGAGTTGCAGCACATAATCCAGTGGCTCATGGGCTTTTTGTGGATCGCGTTCCAATTGGGCTTTGGCAGTTCTTGCCCCTAAAGCAATGCCAAATAGGGCTTGTGATACACTGTCGTGCAGTTCTCTGGCTAAACGGTGGCGTTCTTCGAGGGCAGCTTGACTTTGTGCCACGGCGATTAAACGTGCATTTTCAAGGGCTACACTAAATTGATCGGCTATTGTGGCTAGGAAATCGAGTTCAGCTTGACGCGGGATGCTGTCTTCAAATCGCATGATTAAACGGGCATGACCAGTGGTTAGTGGCATGACCGCTAAAGCCTGCCAGATGGCATCGTTGCGTTTTTTTGGTCGAACCACATAACCGCGCTCGAACGGCGTTTTTCGCCAGTCCTTGGTTTCGCCGTCCACTGCGCCAATCTCGAGTAAGGCATTGACAGCATGAGGAGAAAATCCTGTGGTAAAGCGTCTCGAGTCAAGTAGTAATACCCCAGCACTTGCGCCCAATGCCGAAGTTGCACTTTGTAAAACTGTCTTTAAGGTGGTATCAAACTTTCCAGTCACACTTAAACTCGAGGCAAGACTGGCAGCACTTGAAGCTAAGCTCAGGGCTTCGAGTCTGGCTTTTTGCGATTGACTTTCGATTTGATTATCCGTTAGGGCAAAAGCCGTGATTTGTACGACAATTGGTGTTGCCATATTGGTGACTCGAGCCGCAATCATGGTCATGCCCAAACCAGTCAAAACCAAGGCAAAAGTTTGAACCGAGTTTAGTTCTTGTAGATTAAACAACATAAATTCGGCATGACCAGACCACCACGGCACAGTCAATAAAGTTAAACCCGGAGTCCAAACCACCAATGTAGCGACAAAAATCAGGGCATCTAAAATCCATTTGAGAATAAAAAAGAACAGTACCTTCCAAAAAAAAGCTCGGGATATTAAAGCTCTGGCTCGAGCCAAAGTTGGGGTCGGTAGGTCATCTCGAGGGGCAAGAATTTCGATGCCTGTAAAAAAGTAGGTGATTGAACGCTCAAGCGCCGCGAAATTCCAAACGGATAATACGGTTAAGAGAAGAATCGGAATGCCAATCACCAGAACGGCAAGAAATGTGCCTAGAGTAAAGCCAAGAAGAATGATTAGAAAGTACAGTAAGCCAAGTGGGAAACTCAGCAGCAAATAAACCAAGTTGCTGTAGGTTCGCCACCACAGCAACTCTGGAATGTTTTTGGGACGGGTTGCGACCATTGCCCAAGTGTATCGTTAATGGCGTACAAAGAACATCTGTCTAAAGGATGAAGTTCATAAGGTTGCAAGAATGAACTTTATAATGTTGCTTTGAAGAAATCCAAGGTTACAGCATGAGCTTCGGCTTGATGGTGCAGGGTTTCAAAGGTGTGCAGTCCACCTTCAATCACATGGAGCTTGGTTTTTAAGGCTTCGGCATACTCTGCTCCAATTGCCATTGGCACAACTGGATCGGCACTTCCATGCACCACTAAACTCGAGCCAGCATGGTTTTTAACGGCTTCTACAGAATCTAATCCGCAGACATCAATAAAAAATTCTTTGGAGACAGGATTGCCACCAAAGTCCATCATCCCTAGTTCGGCATTAAATGTAATCCCAGCTTGGAATTCCACCCCAGCAAATTGAGCAGCAAAAGCCCCACGAACCGTTTCGGGGTTCTCGAAGCCGCGAAGCATGATTTTTGGTGCAGCCGGTGCCCATAAACACAAGGATTTGACTGGTTCAACCCCAGCCGTTAATGCGGCGACCATCCCACCCATGCTTAAGCCCAGAATTCCAAAACGATTGCGGTCAAGCACATCAGGTCTCGTCTCGAGTAAACGCAGAGCAGCACGAGCATCTTCGACTTCTCTGGAAGGAGTCATTTGATCAAATGTACCCTCGGAATTCCCTGAGCCACGAAAATCAAACCGAAAAGCCGCAATGCCATGCTCATTAAGTAAACGCGCCATCAAAATAAATAATCGGTGTGGCTCGAGGGCTTGTCCAGTAAATCCATGCAAGAAAACCACACAAGGATGCGGTGCGGTTCCAGCTTGAGGTAAATGCAGCATTCCGTGTAGGCGCTGTCCAGCAACTTCAAAAGAAAGCCAATGTTCGTTAAGCATAGGTAAGTATAACAACCCAGTGCTTAGCCTGTGGCAATCGGCAGTGCTTAGCCTGTGCTAACCGGCAGTGCTTCCAAGGGTTTGGCATTGCCATAAACAGGTGTGGTGGTTTGACTTGGGGCAGCCCAATGCGCGGCATTGACCAGCACCTGATGAATTTGTGGATGGTGATACGTCGGGTAAATCTCATGTCCGGGGCGGAAATAAAAGATTTTGCCTTGCCCACGTTTGTAAGTGCAACCACTGCGGAAAACCTCGCCACCCG
>JBEGTV010000399.1:0-3222 GCA_041179225.1 Deinococcota bacterium
AGAAACCACAGTGGCATCGGGTTTCACACTTTTGACAAATTGGGTAAAATCGCTTTGCCAATCTTGGTCAGCCTCGGTGTCTGGCGTATTCCCATCAAATTCTTCAAATAAGTAGCGTGGTGCATCTACTCGAAAACCATCCACCCCAAGCTCGAGCCAGTAACGGGCGGCATCAAACATCGCTTCGCGGACATCGGCATTGCGCCAATTAAGGTCTGGCATTCCATCCCAAAAAACCCCGTAATAATACTCGGTTTTTGTGGGCGCAGCCTCTTCAAATTGGGTTGCGGCTGGAACTTCGCTGGGCGCAGTCACTCGAGACGGATGGTTAATGCTGTCCAAAATTTCTTTGGAGTTACGGTTAAAAATAAATTTAACAAGGCTGTCGCTTGCCACCTCGAGCCGAATGTTTGCCCCGTCTGCCACACCACCCGCCCCATAATTTTCTGTCCATGTGCCACCCAAAGCGACCTTGTATTCGTACACGCCCTTGGGAAGCCGCACCACCAATTCAAAAACCCCAGCTTGGGTTTCGACGGCTCGAGACTCTGACCCACTTGGATTCCACGCCGAAGCACCTAAGACAGCCTGAAAACTACCCACAAAAATCACTTCGCTACCACTCGAGCCACCCGTAGAAACAGGATGCCATGCTGCCCCACCATTTGCCCACGGTTGCTTCCAACCCGGATTTTGTTCACGCCAATTGTACCAAGTTTTTTTGTCGCCGCCTTTTAAGGCATTCAAAAACCAAGGATGTGAACGTGCTGTGTGGTTCGGCACGTAATCAAGAATCACTCGAATGCCACGCACTTTTGCCGCAGCTAAAAAAGTTTTGAAATCTTCTAATGTGCCAAAATCTGGGTTAATGCCTTTGTAATCAGTAATGTCATACCCATGATAACTCGGGCTAGGATGAATCGGATTGAGCCATAAAGCATTGATGCCCAAACCCTGTAAGTAATCCAGTTTTGAAGTTAGCCCAGCTAAATCGCCTTTGCCATCGCCATTGGAATCCTTAAAAGAACGTACAAAAACTTGGTAAAAAACACTATTTGCGTACCACGCATCTGAACGCGAACTCGGCGCTCGAGAACCAGCAAGTTGCGCCAGTGCAATTCCAAACCCAAGAACCAGCAAAACCAGCCATTTTTTAGACATGGACAATTCTAACGCTAATTCAGATTTTCCACCAAATCTCGTTTCTTTAAGGACACATAAGCCTCCCAAACTTGTTCCCTAGCCAAACCCAAGTTCAAATGCACATCCCATAAAGTAACTGCCCCATTCAGGACATCATAAACCTGAAACTCAAGATCGGTCAGTTCAACAGGTTTTTTGCCAAACATTCCCAGTAAACCCTTGGCTTTAGGTTCTTTCTTACGAAGCCGCAAACTCTTTAAGCGCTCTGGAGTGGCAGGGGATTTCTCGACTGTTAATAGTTTTTTGGTCATCAACTGCTTAATTAAACCTTCTAAGGTTGTTAAGTTAAATTCTGTTAATGCCATCAAATCGTCAAACGAAGTACCATTGGCATTGGCTAACACTCGAGCCTCAAAATCAGAAAGTTCAGTAGTGGTGGATTTCTCAGCGTAAAAATAACCATCCAATTTAACTGGAACACTGTATTTGGTTTGCTCGACCACCAAACCCTGCTCGAGTTTAGCCCGATCCTCCGCCCCCATACTCTTAATTGGCGCAGCTACACCTTCTGTAAAACTTATGGTGTAATTTTGCCAATATAAGGCTTCTTGCACTGCCGCTAAACCAAATGTCCAACCGAATTGTGCATGAACCAACAACCCAGCATCATAAAATAAGTTTAGCTCCGCCCCGTCACGCTTTTGAATATGCAACCGACCTGTACGACGTTTAGCCGCTTCCTGAGTCATTTCTGACATCAGACTAGAATTGGGATTATTCATACTTTGAAAACAATTCTACCTCATTTTCACCATAGTATGAGCCTAGATTTTGACTTTTTCCACAAACACATTTTCCATTCGGGCAATCAGTCGTGCTGGGTCTGGCTGCATGGTTTTACGTTCCTCGCAAGTCATATAGGATTGGTCAGCCACTGACCAATCCTCGCCTGAAAACCCCATTAACCAAACAAATTGATTGGTACTTGGAATAGTGTGCGCCTCGAGAACCACAAAACCCATTTTTTCACGCAAAGGCACAAGCTGAGTACGCCATTCCTCGACCCAGATTTCAAGCGCTCCTTTATTGATCGTATACGTCCGAAGTTGCAATTTCATTGATGCCCCGAAATCGCATGAGGTTCGTAATGGCTCTCGAGTTGCTGAATTTCGTCTAAACTCAGTTTGAAATCCACTGCCGCGAGTGCATCCTCAAGATGATTCATTTTACTTGCCCCAATAATTGGAGCGCTAATAAATGGTTTACTCAGCACCCAAGCCAAGGCAACTGTCGCCGCCGAAACTCCTCGAGCCGCCGCCAGTGCATTTAGGTTCTCAATCACAGCCCAGTCACTCGGATGAGTATAAAGTGCATCGCTGATTGAATCGGTCTCGGCACGTTTGGTGAGTTTCTGACCATCTTGGCTGCGATTACCCGCCAGCATCCCTCGAGCCAACGGCGACCACGGAATCACTCCCACACCCATATCCACACACTGCGGCATCATCTCGCGTTCTTCTTCACGATAAATCAGATTGTAATGATTCTGCATCGAAATAAACTTGGTAAGCCCATGCACCTCAGCGACCCGTTGCGCCTTGGCAAACTGCCAAGCGAACATGCTACTCGCACCAAGGTAACGCACTCGCCCAGAACGCACAAGGTCATGCAACGCCTGCATCGTCTCTTCGATTGGCGTGTTGTTGTCAAAGCGATGAATCTGATACAAATCTAAGTAATCTGTACCAAGGCGCTTCAAACTGGCATCTACTGCTTCAAAAATATGTTTTCGAGATAAACCCTGTTGATTTGGCGCAGACGCACCAACCCCAAAAAAGACTTTACTAGCAAGCACATACTCTTCGCGTTTAGCAAATTTCTTCAGTAAAATCCCCGTAAATTCCTCAGATGTTCCCCTCGAGTACGCATTTGCCGTGTCAAAAAAATTGATTCCCGCTTCAAAGGCTCGGCGCACAAACGGTTCGGAATCCTCGAGCGAAAGCGCCCACGGACGGAATTGTGGGTCGCCATAAGTCATCATGCCAAGGCAAAGTTTCGAGACACTTAAACCAGAATTCC
>JBEGTV010000400.1:0-3219 GCA_041179225.1 Deinococcota bacterium
CATTGCCCTCTGTTTTGCTTTTGCTAGAAGCTAAAAACTAGCCGCTAGGAGCTACTTATGAAAAGACGTGATTTCTTAAAATCTTCAATGCTGACCGTGGCTGGTTTAACCGGACCTGGTTTTCTATCCAAAAGCGCTCAGGCAGCCATTGGCAAAGGCAAAATTTTAGTCGTGATTCAATTAAGTGGCGGTAACGACGCACTCAATACCCTTGTGCCGTACACCAATGGTGCATATTATGCGGCTCGTCCGAGCATCGCCATCGAGAAAAGAGATGTGCTGACCCTTTCGAGCGATGTTGGTTTGCACCCGAGCCTCAAGGCTCTCATGCCGCTTTGGGACAATGGTCAACTTGGTTTGGTACAAGGTGTCGGCTACCCAAACGCCAACCGCAGCCATTTTGAAAGTATGGCAATTTGGCACACGGCAGACCCGTCGGCTCGAGAACACGATGGTTGGATTGGAAAAATTGCCGAGAAATACGGCGACCCATTTTGTGCCACTAATTTTGGCGGAACGACCCCGTTAGCGCTGCGTGGTGCAGATATTATTTTGCCAAGCATTGCCAACATAGATTCTTTTCAGTTAAAACTTGCCCCTGAAACCAAGAGTGCAATGGATGTGATGCTTGGTTCGAGCCTACCTGGACGCGCTGAAACGATTCGCAACGCCACCAGACAAATGTTTAGCAACATCGAAAGTGTGCAAAAAGGTGTTAGCAAGTACAAGTCCGGTGTGCAGTACCCAGACAGTAACTTGGCAAAATCCCTGCGTGATGTTGCCCGTTTAATCAGCGCCGATGTCGGACCACGGGTCTTTTACACCTCTCAAGGTGGTTACGACACCCACGCTGCCCAACCAGAAGACCATCCAGAACTGCTTGATACACTAGCAAGCTCAATCATGGCATTTAGAGCCGACCTCGAGAAACAAGGCAGACTGCAAGACGTAATGATTATTGGTTTCTCCGAATTTGGACGCAGACTCGCCGAGAATGCCAGTTCAGGCACAGACCACGGCAAAGCCGGTTTAATGTTTACGATTGGCGACGGGGTAAAAGGCGGCTTATACGGCGCTCAACCAGACCTAGAAAAACTAAACGATGGCGACCCTGTAATGACCACCGATTTTAGGCAAGTTTACGCCACAGCGCTAGACGGTTGGTTGAACGTACCAAGTAGAGACATTCTTGGGGCTAACTTTAAGAACATTGCATTTTTGAAATAGCTTTACGGGTTTTTAAGGGTCAAGTGCAACGCTTGACCCTTTTTTGCTGCCATGCTTACGCCTATGCTTAAAGCATGATTGAAACTGCAACTTTGGGTGGCGGCTGCTTTTGGTGTCTCGAGGCGGTTTTTCTCGAGCTTCGCGGGGTTGAGCGTGTGGTCAGTGGGTACGCGGGTGGGCATACCATCAATCCGACGTACCAAAGTGTGTGCAGTGAAACCACTGGTCATGCCGAAGTGACCCAAGTTGAGTTTGATAACAACATTATTTCATTTGCTGATTTACTGAATGTGTTTTTCACGATTCATGACCCGACCACGTTAAACCGTCAGGGTAACGATAAGGGCGAAAGTTACCGCAGTATTATTTTGACTCACTCAGATTCGCAAGTTGCAACTGCTAAAGAAGCCATTGCTGCGTTCTCGAGTGTCTATGACGACCCAATTGTGACCCAACTTGTACCCCTCGAGCATTTTTACAGTGCTGAGGCATACCATCAAAATTATTTTGCTCGTAATCCATTTCAGCCGTACTGCATGGGTGTGGTTGCGCCTAAAGTCGCCAAAGCCCGTAAGCACTTTACCAGTATGCTCTTAAAAAAATAATTATGGTGCAATCACATTGACTGTCCACTCGAGAATCAGAGGCGCGGCTTGGCGCAGATTGATTCGGGCTTGAACTTGGTATGAACCAACTTTGGCGGTCTTGGGTACACCAATTGAACCGCCAAGACGGTATGTGCCGAATTGAATCTGGCTGATGGTTTGAATCGTGTCAAAGGTGTTGACGCTGCTCGAGGAGCTAATCAGTTCGACGGAATCCCCACTGATGTTTAAACGCCAATCTTCAGGCAGTACCGTACCTGTTAATTCGGCAAGACCTAACCGAGCTTGGGTTCGGTTTGAACCTGATAATGAAATTTGATTGCTGCTCTCGCGGTACAAAGCGGCTGGGCTGATGCCAATGTTGGGCAGTGTTCCAACCACCACATTAAAAACGCTACTCGAGCCAGCTTTGAGATTAAAATTACCATTGGGGCGTAAAACAAGCGGGTTAAAACTGCCGCCGGGTTCAAAGGAACTACAAGCAGTCAAGCACAGGCAGACAATAGCAATCAGAAGTTTCACACTGTTATCCTGCAAAGTAACGATGAGACCAAGATGAAGTTTGACTCGAGAATTATTTTTTGACTCGAGGGTCGGTGAGTTCCCGTACTCGAGGGTCGGTGAGTTCCCGTACTCGAGGGTCGGTGAGTTCCCGTACTCGAGGGTCGGTTAGAATCCGAATTTTTTCGCTTAGCGCAGTCACATGCCAAACCAAAAGCATAATCAGTCCGCCGGGCAAGAAACTCAGCCACCACGCCCCACTAAAAAGATGATTGTAGCCCTTCGAGACCATTGCCCCTAGACTTGGGGTGTCCACACCTACACCCACGCCAAGAAAGGAAAGACTGGCTTCTAACATAATGTTTTGTGGGAAGTCCAAACTGATTTGTAAAAATATGCCACTTGCCACATTCGGTAAGATATGACGCATTATTGTGCGGTTATCATTAGCTCCAAGGGCTTTGGCTGCCAGCACATACTCGAGTTGGCGTTCGGTCAGCACTGTCGCTCTGGTATAACGGGCAAATCCTGCCCAGCCAAAAACACCAATCACCACAATCAAATTGCTTAGTCCAGCCCCAAGCAGTGCCAGTGTAACCAGTGCCAAAAGCACGGTTGGTAATGCCATTTGCACTTCGGTAGCTCGCATGATGATTGTTTCGAGCCACGGGCCGCGTAAGCCTGCGATTAACCCCAGTGGCACGCCAATAGAGGCTGAAATCAAGCTGCACACGAAACCAACCAGCAAAGAAACCCGCAGTCCATGCAGCAGTTGGCTTAGTACATCACGTCCGAGTTCATCTGTACCAAGCGGATACTGCCAATTTACAAATGGTGGGCGCAGCGTCTCGAGTAAATTCTGGGCATTGGGATTGGGCAAGAACAA
>JBEGTV010000401.1:0-3193 GCA_041179225.1 Deinococcota bacterium
CGCAATGCGCTGCTGAAGCTCGAGCGGCGGCAGGGGCAAAGGCAGACTTCCAATGGCATCTTTTGGCAATCCAAACCTTGTTACTCCTGTTGATTCAAGCTCGAGGAATAAACGAATCACTTTGGCTTGCAAACACCGAAAAAGAAAACGTCCCTCTAAAAATTGGGGGTCGGGTCGTAACAATGCTAAATGATACCCACAAACCAAGTCCTCGGCTGTTTCTACGACAAGTGCTGGAATTGCAATGTCATCCCATGATTCAGAATCTTTAGTAATAATGACATCGTTTTTAAGTAGACCAAATTTTTTGATTTCCTCAAGCGTCGCGGTATTTGCCATGAAATCGAGATTTAACGAAATGTAATCGTTTTTGTAGACATTTGTGTAATTACAGAGTCTAACGGGTTCTTCATCTGCGGATGGAATCTTATCCACATTGCTGACAGTATGAAATGCAACTCGTTTCAATGCCCGAACAACCCAGCTTTCTGGTAATTGATCTTGCCAGCTAACCATTGTTTCTCGAGTTTGGTTCACGTTTTCACCACGGCAACAAGCCTAAGCCGCACGCCAAAGCGCTCTGCTTGAGGGAAGTAAAAACTAATACATAACATAGGTATTAGGCTAACACAGCAGGGTACATGCAGGTTGACCTTAGACCGTCAAAACTGATGCGCCATATAAATGCAATACGGAGTCGTGGGTCAGTAATTTCATTTGCTCGAGTCGTGCTTGGGCAATCAATGCTCGGTCAAATGGGTCTCGGTGATGGTTTGGCAAATCATGAACAGCCAAGGCATGAGCCGCATGGAACGAGGTCACAATCAGGTTTGAACGCTCACAAATTAATTCAAGTTCGCCAATGTCTGCTTCCAAGGTCAATTTTCCAAGGGCTGTTTTGATGGCAATTTCCCATAAGCTGACACTCGAGACAAAGACAAGGTTATTGGGATCGAAGATAAGTTCATCGGCTTTCTTGGGCAGCATTAGAGGGTCATTCAAAAACCATAACAGCATGTGCGTATCAAGCAGTATCCGCACTTTTATTCCTTCGGAAAAACTGAACCTTCTAGAAAAGCATCAATCAGGTCTTGAGGAGTTTGGTCAAAATCATCGGCAATGCGTATTTTACCGCGTAACAATCCTGCGATTGGACGACCTTTTGTGCTGTTGATTGGCATGACTCGAGCCACGATTTGCCCGTTGTTTTCCAGTGCAATCTCTGAGCCTGTGGCAAGCAGCGCTTGTAATTCTGGGTATTTTTCAAGGCTGAGGATCATGGGTTTATGGTAGCACAACTTAACGCACCACTTGGCTGAGCAATTTTAGAATTCGTTCTTCGACCACTTGTAATTCTGCATCTATTTGCTCGAGTGGACGTGGTGGGTTGTACTTGAAGAATTCTCGGTTGAAATTAATTTCATAACCTTTTTTGCCGATTCCACCATCTTTTTCATCGCTTGTGTCTGAATCTATCCAAGCATCGGGTACAAATGGTTGTACTTCGCGGATGAAAAACTCGAGGATGTTTTCGCTCAAGGGTACATTCTCAAAGTCCCTGAGTTTTGGGTCTGGTTCGTACTGCATGGTTTTTTTGCCTTTGCCTGTGCGGTAAATCCCAAAGTACGTGTCCAAGTTAGCTTGTTTGGGCATGGGATGGTCTGGGAAGTGATGTGCGCCAATAAAACCCTCCAAGGCGTGTTCTTTTTGAATTATCGGCTTGGCAGTTTCGTCTTGGATGGCAAAAACTTGCCTGAAGTATTTGAGGATGCTAGCTGGGAGTTTAACCTCGAGTTTCTTGGCGGTGGTTTTGGTGTGTTCAAGCACCTTGTTCCAATCAAAATAGGCTTCTGTGCCGAATTCTTTCTCGAGTTCTCGAATCAAATCCAAGTATTCTGGGGCGCTGTCTAAGAAAATCTCTTTAGCGCGGCGACTGATTTCAAAGCGCAGTCGCAATGGGCGTTCTATCGTGATGCGCCGATACCCGAAATCGTTGTTATCAAATATTTTGCTGATGCTGCTTGGCACAAACTGTCCGTGAACTCGAGTCAGGTTTTCAATGGTGGTGTCGGTTAAATACTTGCGTTTATCGCCTAAGCTGCGGCGCATTGGGTCGCCTAAACCTCGAGCATCAATTAACTGGATTTTGTGTTTGCGTTCTTTGACTTTGCGGTTGGTCACGATCCATATAAAAGTGCCGATACCCGTGTTGTAAAACATTTGTTCTGGTAGGGCGACAATTGCCTCGAGCCAATCATTTTCGATCACCCAACGCCGAATCTCGCTTTCGCCACTGCCCGCGCCACCTGTAAAGAGTGGACTGCCATTAAAAACCACGGCAGCTCGTGATCCTTCTACGTCTTTGAAAAGTGGGGCTTCGGGGTTATTTTTGTTCACGGTCTGGAATTTGGCAATCATGTGCAGCAAGAACAGCAGTGCGCCATCATTGACCCGAGGCAGTTTTGGTCCGAAGCGCCCTGCGTAACCCGCTTTTTTATGTTCATCTTCAATAATGCTTTGCTGTCCTTTCCAATCCACGCCAAATGGTGGATTGGCAATCAGGTAATCAAAGCGGCTAGGCAAGTGCGGATTTTTGATGCCATCAAAAAAATCTTTGGTTAGGGTGTTGCCAAGGGCAATAAAACTGCGTTGGTTGCCTTTCATCAGCAAATCGCTGGCAGATACGGCATAAGAACGCGGGTTGTAATCTTGTCCGTACACGTAGACTTGGGCATTTTCGTTGTGTTCGCCAATCCAGTTTTGCCCTTCAGAAAGCATTCCGCCAGTGCCGCAAGTCGGGTCGTAAATCGTAATAATTTTATCGTCCGTGACCAGTATTTTTTCGTCTGGCTCGAGCAGTAAATTGACCATGAGACGAATCACTTCTCGAGGGGTGAAGTGGTCACCAGCCGTTTCGTTGGCAGCTTCATTGAAGCGCCTGATTAAATCCTCGAACAATAAACCCATATCGATGTTGTCTACGCGGTCTGGGTGCAATGGCATACTCGAGAATTGTTGGACTATTAGAAACAGTCTACCATTGTCAACCATGCGTTCGATTTCTTTTTCAAAATCAAAGTGCTTAAAAATCTCGCGTACATTGAGGCTAAACCCATCAATGTACGCTGTTAAGTGCTGTTCGATATTGCTTGGGTCGCCAAGTAAGGTTGCGAAACTGAATTGGCTGCGGTTA
>JBEGTV010000402.1:0-3187 GCA_041179225.1 Deinococcota bacterium
AAAACCGATGTTTTAAGCCAATATGCTCAAGTCCGAGATTTCGCTAACCAGTCCTTGGTAAAAACGGCTTGGTTGGCAGCTAAATACCTCCATGCGCCTGTCACCGCGATGTGTTGGATTTCGGATGCTGGAGTTCGATTGATGGCAACCTATGGTTTAGGGACGGATCAATTGGCACGGAGTTTACCCAAGGACTTTACTTGGTTTGCACCTCAGCAAGTGATGGTCTCGAGTCAGCCCAATGATTTAATGCCGATTCAAGCCTTTTTAGGGATTGACCAATACCAGTTTTTAGTTAGTATTCCATTACTGTCAAGTTCTGGTTATCCGATGGGTTCGATGCTTATTTTGGATCATATTGAACACCGATTGACTCCAGAACAAATTGAAATGCTTTCTGACCTTGCCAATTTTTGTATGGATGGAATTCATGCTGCCTTAAAACAGCAAGAAACCGCATCGAAAACCAGCCCCAAAAGCAATGAAGTTTCCTTGGATCAAGCAATCATGCAAGCCAAAGAAAGTGTGATTATATACGACCTTCAAGGCAAGATTCTCAAATGGAATGTAGGTGCAGCCGAAATGTATGGTTATGCACCGCAGCAAATGGTTGGAAATTCGATTATCAGCATTATCCCCAATGATGATCAAGCTACGTTTTTGCAAGTGATTCGTGAATTACAATTTAAACCTTTTACACCGCGTTTAGTGACTCGTTTGCACCAAAGCGGCTTTCGGGTTCAAGTGCGATCAAGCCTGCAAATAGTTCGCAATGCACAACAAGAGATCATTGCTGTACTCGAGATCAGTGGTTTATTGGCAGAACCTGCTCGAGCAACTACCATAGACCGTTTTCAAAATCTGGTTCAGCATTTACCAATGCTTTTTATGCAGACCAATGCGATTGGCATACTAACTTTTATTGAAGGAAGTTTGCTGAACAATTATTCGCGGGACGCAGAAGATTTGATGGGTTTATCGGTTTTCCAAGTTTTTGCCGACCAAGAAGAAATTCAACAAGCCATGCGCTTGGCTTTACAAGGGGAATCAGTCCACCGCATTGTTACGTGGCGGGCAAAACAATACGAATTTTGGCTTGTGCCAGTTACTAATCAAACTCGGGTCATCAGTTGCCAAATTTTGGCGGTTGACATCACCCAACAAATCCAGACTGAGTTGCAATTAGAAAGTATTAATTTTGAAAAAGACAAATCCGATCAGTCTTTACTCGAGGCTTCAAGCCGCATTGAACAATTACTAGACTCCTTACCAATTCTTGCGATTTCTTTAGATGCCCAAGGCTGTATTACATTACTTGAAGGCAAAGGAACGAAGTATTTTGGTGGACAAGAAAACTTACAACATATTCTTGGTAAGTCGTTGTCTAAGGTTTTATCCGATGAACCAATTATTGAAAATTTAGTTGAAAGCGCATTGGCGGGCGATGAATTTAATGTTTCTTTTGACTTTCGTGGTTTAACCGTTGAAGTTTTTGTACGCCCAATCCTTAAAGATCAAGTTGTGGTTGGTGTAAATGCAATTGTACTGGACTTAAGTGAATCGAGTAAAGCGATACTCGAGAAACGCATTGTCTCTGAAAAACTTGTTCAAACCCAAACTGCTTTAGCCCAACAACAAGCCTTTGCTCAAATGGTACTCGAGACCATCGAACAAGGAGTGACGGTCAACAATGAAAAAGGCGAATTTGAATATGTTAGTCCGGTCTATGCCAAAATGTTGGGTTATGAACCCGAAGAATTGATAGGGCTTAGTCCGACTCAACTGGTGACCAATCCAGAAATTTTTATTGAGTCGTTAAAGGAACGTAATGAAGGCTGGACTGGGTTGCATCGTTATGATGCAATTCGTAAAGACGGTAGTTTAGTGGCAATTGAAGTGACCAGTTATCCTCGTTTTGATCGTTTTGGAAAGGTACGCGGTGGTGGAATTGCCTTGATTCGAGACATTAGTTTGCAAGTAGAACATGCCCAAGAAATTGAGACGATTCAAAAACGATTGGAACAAGAAGGGGAATTTGCCTTAAAAGTCATATCCACAATTTCCCAAGGCTTAGCTTCTATAGATGCCAATGGCAATGTGATTTATGCGAATCAAATTATTGCTGATTTGGTCAAATGCAAAGTTGAAGAATTAATTGGCACGCAAGCCATGTTACTTGCCCCTGAAGACGAACGGGCTGTTATCTTAGAGCAGCATTGGAAAAAAATAATTAAAGGAGAAATCCAAACGTATCGCCACAGTATGATTTCACGTTTAGGCGAAGTGCGACAAGTTGAAGTTACCGTTCATCCAATCCTAAACGAACAAAAAAGATTTAACGGTTCGGTCTTGTATGTGACGGATATAACTGAGCAAATAGAACAGAATAAAGAACTAGATGCAATTAAACTTCAACTTGAACAAGAACGAGACCATGCCTTAGCGATTGCCAAGAGTATTAAATCGGCTCTGATTTTTACCAATAACCAATTGAAAATTGAATACATTAACCCTGCCATGACTGAAATTTTTGGGTATACCTTCGAGGATTTACTAGATAAAACGCTAAAAGATTTGGTACACCCAGACGACTATCCGCAACTCGAGGACTCCATTCGTGAAAATACTCATTACCGTTTTCGGATTATCCACAAAGAAGGACAAGTCTTGCAGATCGAAGGTTACAGCACGATTAGACTAAATTCAAATAGTGAAATGATTGGTACAATTGCCGTGCTAGAAGACATCACCGAACAGTTAGCACTTGACCTAGCCTCGCATCAAGTTCGACGTGCGCTTGAACGTGAAAGCCGCAATGCGGTTTTGGTGGCAGAAGCCATCCCTGATGGTTTATTGTTTATTAGCCCTAAGAATATTATTGAATATGCCAATCCAGCCGCTCTGAAAATTCTCGGTCATTCTTCACTTAAAAAAGTGGTTGGGCAACCTTCAAAAACATGGGTTTTTGTAGACAATCAAGAACTGCTACGCGAAGAAAGCATCAAGATTAAAAATGGTCAAAAGCGTTCGTTTCAGTTGCCGATTCAACAAGAAAGCGGCGAAGTTATTATGGTTCAAGCCTTTGGTTATCCACGCATCGAGAACCACCAATTTACAGGTTCAATTGTAATTCTCAGGGATTTACGTGCAGAAATACAACAACAAGAAAATGTAAGAGAACTCAGTG
>JBEGTV010000403.1:0-3179 GCA_041179225.1 Deinococcota bacterium
AATACTTACTTAATTTACAGTAAACAAAAATAGAAGATTTGTACTTAATTGCACATGCACTCAACTGGTCTTCTTTAGTTCTGCATAGGTATGCTGAGGCGATGCAAGCCAAGGAAAATGCTGATCAAATAATTGCGTTGATTGCTTCGAGTGACATCAATGCGGCTTTGCTCTCACTCGAAAGTGCCATTAAAAACCTGCAAGGGGTGGGTGAGTGGCAAGTTCTAGGCGCGATTGTTCCTGAAATACCTGATGCACTTTCAATCTCCTCGCCACGTTGGGCTGGTGCAATGGCTAAACTCATCACTTGCTCTGGTGTTGGTGATGCCAACACATTTTTTGAACGAGCAATGCAACAATTCACCATTGCACAAGCGCCTCTTGTTTGGCTCGAGTGGGCTTTTGAATTGTACTTGCAACACGATAACCTAGCCGCAGAGTCCTTACTCGAGCAGATTATTCCTCATTTACACGGTGTTGCTCTAGCAACAGCTTGGCGTAGAATCGGCTTAGCTCGGTTTCATAGTGGGCATCTAGCTTGGCGTGATTGTTTTCGTCATGCTCAAGATTTACTTGAACCAACCCAAGCCATACGCTTACTTGGTCAAGTTCTGCTTGATCATGCGACTTGTGCTTATACTGAAGGCGCTACCATCGAAGCTCGAGACTTGGCATTTGATGCCTTAAAACTCCTTAAACGAGATTCAGTCTTACATGTTCGCACTTGCATTCTGCTTGGAGTTATTCTAACGCGCTTACTGGACTTAGAAGCCGCTTCGTTTCTCGAGGATGCAGTTGAACGCAGTCGCCGTGGAGATGCCGCAGTTTGGGCAGCCACAGCTCTCCAAGCCTTGGCATTTGTCTACCGAATCCAAGGCGATTGGCAACGCAGTGAGTACCTCTTACAAGCTGCCTTGAAGCGCAGTGCCTCTGACTATGAAAAGAGTTCAGTGCATTACGCGTTAGGCAGCCTTTACCGTCATATGAACCAACCAAACTTTGCCCGACGAGAGTTACGCGAAGTCACACATCAATACTTTCAGAACGCTGTTAGCCTCGAGCAAGCTGCACTTGAACTCGAGGATGTGCGAATCGAAATAGCTCAGGGTTGGCTATCACAAGTGCAACAGCCTCGGGGTGGAGACTTTGAGCAAGCACTGATTCTTCAAGCCGAGTTCGCCCGTTTGAATCATGACCCAGCAATCATGTGCCAATACTTAAAGCAACTAAATACAACTTCTCGTGTAGCTCGAGAAGAAGTCCATCGCTTCAAGGATTTATTTTGTGCTGCAAAAGAACTAGACCTTGATAACCCCATACCGTTGCTATACATTTCGCGGCGATCAGTGCAGGTGCGGGTAAGTCATGGCGTTGAAGTTTTTATCAATGGCAAACGTGTCAGAAGTATTGCTCCACATTCGCGCAGTGGGGCGTTGCTGGTGGAATTGATACGCCCACATCCGCATGTAAGTCGAATGGATACTTTGATAGATTCGCTGTACCCAACATCGCAAAAACGCGCCTCGAGAATTGCAGCGCTAAAATCAGTCAAAGATACGTTGCTTGGACAACTTTGCTGGGCTGGCGCAATTACCCAACTACGAACAGCATATGCTCTTGATGACCAAACGGATTGGCAGCTCATCGAAATTTGAACAGATATTGAATGGGCGCAACGGTATACTACATGGAAATGCAGATCATATCCAAGAAACTCAAATCTGGTGTCACTTTCACACTTTTTGCACTACGTTCACCCAAAAAACGAAACGAGAAGGGCTATATTGGCTCTAGCGATTGGGTGATGGAAACAGTGTTTTACCCAAGTGGGGAAACAGGGAAAGTTACGACTATAGAAGTTCCGTGGACTGCATTGCCTCTGCTTGCTTGTGGGCAACAGTTTTTGGATGACGTTCTTCTTGATTCTCGAGATGGGCAAGAAGTTTGGCTGAACCTAGACAACCATCCAACACTTGAAAGAATCGGACAGGTCTTGCCTATTCCACGAGCGACAAATCCTTGGTCGGAAGACAACGAGTGGGCATTTGTTTGGCGCACAAACCAAACAAAACTTGTGCTTCCTGTTCTCGAGGTACTGCGGGCTTGTGTTGCCCCAAATCAGGATTTTGTAAGAGGGTTGCTTGACCCAAATTTTTTGTTTTCCATAGGGCATTATAGAGTTGCCAACGATGCCCTGCATCTCGAGTTTAACCACACTGTCCGATTGCCAAATCAACGTAAACGCCGCGAGCAGTTTATTCGTGAAATAGCTAGACTGCTTTTAGATCCAACCTTTGGCTCAGCCTTTCGTAGTGTTGCACTAAATCGAATTTCCCAAAATACACATGCCATCAAAACAACTTTTCCTGAACTCTTAGGAAAAGTGCAGTGTTTAGTGAAGGAAGTTGCAGGTGTTTACCTGATCCAACAATTGATTCACTTTCAGCCAGCCCAGCCATTACCAATCAAGTCTATCTTTTTTAAGCATCCAAATTTTACAAAACGGTATCGAGTACGCATTCAAAAAAGCGAAGCGCAGGCTGTAGCTGGTGGTGCTTTACAACATCATTTAGAGGGCGGGAGAATCAAAAAGAATCGCTCCAGAGTTATTGTTATGGCAAATCCCCAACCCAATAACCAACCCAACATTCCAGTTTACAACGAGGGACTGTTTGACTTAGATCAAATCAAGGAAGTGCTGCTGCCCAATAAAAATTCACAACAACAACTCTTTGTTATGGGTGCAGGTGAAAATGATCAGGAATTCCCATTAGGCAAAATTGAAAGGGATTTTCTGCACGATGATGCGTCATCTGATACACCTAAAGATTTTCGGCAAAACGAGTCTTGGATGAAAAATGTAAAGCGAGGACTACGACATTTAATTGAGTTGGTTAATCGAGCCAAGACAGAGTACCCAGCATTAGAAGTTGATTTTCGTGAAGGTGTCAGACAAATTCCAAACACGGAAAAAATCATTAAGCGAGACTTTGTGATCATCGAATTTTCTGAACCAATATTTGGCAAATGTTGGATTATTGAATTTCAACAACCAACCGAAATTCAAATAGAAAAGTCGAAAAAATATAGTGCGGCAACACTACGGCTAAAATTCAGGGACTCCAAGAAAACATGGGCTGATGTAGAACCTGTGATTGTTAAGCTGCTGCTGGACTACT
>JBEGTV010000404.1:0-3168 GCA_041179225.1 Deinococcota bacterium
GCACTATGAAACCTTGAGTCTGGTTGTATAATGTCAGTCGATTTTATGGATTATTATGATTTACTTGGAGTCTCGAGAACTGCTGATGGCGACGAAATTAAACGTGCCTACCGTGCCTTGGCACTAAAATACCATCCCGATAAGAACCCCGGCAACAAAGAAGCCGAAGAGAAATTCAAGACCATTAACGAAGCCTACGGCGCGTTATCCGACCCTGAAAAACGCGCTCAGTACGACCAATTTGGTAAGGTTGGCGGGGCGGGGTTTGACTCGAATTTCGGTGGGGCTGGCGGGGATTTATTTGATTTGTTTAACAGTGTTTTTGGTGGTGATATTTTTGGGCAGCAACGCGGCGCGTCTCGAGGTGGCAAACGGGCGGCTCGTGGCGAGGATTTACAAGTCGAGGTCAGCATCACGCTCGAGCAAGCCCGAATTGGGGCGGACATCGAAGTTGAAATTGATAAGTTAATCGGTTGTGACCGTTGTAACGGCGCAAGGGCAGAACCGGGCGGTAAGGGATTACAAACCTGTAATACCTGCGGTGGGGCTGGGCAAGTTAGGCAACAGCAACGCACCATTCTGGGTAATTTCATGACGGCTGCGCCTTGTCCAACTTGTAAAGGCACAGGCGAAAGCAACCCCGAACCGTGCAGCAAATGCCACGGGCGTGGGCGTACCATCAAACCCGAAAAAGTCACGGTCACACTGCCCAAAGGCATTGACGGTGGCTACCGTTTGCGTGTGGCGGGTCAGGGTAATGCTGGAATGTTCGGTGGTCCAGCCGGAGACCTCTATGTCTTTTTAGAATTAAAACCACACGCCCATTTAACCCGCGACGGCGATAACCTGCATTACACTGCCCATATCGGACTTGCCCAAGCCACTCTAGGCACAAAACTCGAGATTCCCACGCTTGATGGAACACAGACCCTCGAGATTCCACATGGTTCACAACCCAACGACACGCTGCATTTAAGAGGCAAAGGAATGCCGCGTCTGCAAGCCAGAGGCGAAGGAGATTTGGTTGTCACAATCGCAGTAAGTGTGCCAAAAAAACTCTCTAAACGCGCTAAGGAACTGCTCGAGGAGTACGCCAAAGAAGTCGGTGAAACAATAGCACCCCCTGAGGGTTTCCTGAGTAAAATTGGTAAGGTCATACGAGGAGATTGAACAAGCTAGTCGCTAGAAGCTCAAAGGTCTTATGCCAAACACCACCGAACCAAAATCTAAGCATCCTATCCTTGCCCCCAGTCCCGGCATTCGCGTCAAGTGTCTCGAGCAGTGCAGTAACATTGAACTCGGGCGAACAAAACGGGTTTGGATTGATGTTGAAGTGCCAAATACCGATGAGGTAACAAAACTCAAATCCATGTTCACTTTGCATCCTTTGGCACTTGAAGATGCACTCGAGAAAGGACATTGGAGTAAGTTTGAATCTTACACTGAGCATTTATTTCTGATTTTTCGTACCCTTGCAGAACCTGAAGATGTGACTGAACGTACCGAACGGATCAGTGTGTTCTGGTTTCCAGAATTAGAAACACTGCTAACGATTCGACTTGAACCGGTCACGTACTTAGAAAGTGTGTGGAATGAATTTCAAACCCGAGCCGATGCTCGAGCCGTGGATGTGTTGTACGCGCTCTTAGACCGTGGGACAGATACTTTTTTTACCTTTTTAGATGAACTTGAAACCATGACCGATGAACTTGAGGAGCGGGTTTTTGCGCTGCATCAAGTGCCAACCACCACTTTTTTTAATGAGGTTTTTGAACTTAAACACACCATGATTCGCGCTCGGCGGCTGGTCAGTGGGGCAAGAGAAGCGATTGGTCAATTCTCGAGACATGTAACTGCCCTTGAACCGAGTGCCGCCATGTATTTGCGAGATGTTGGCGATCATCTGACCCGAATTTATGATGGTTTAGACACCAGCCGCGATGTTCTCTCGAGCCTCCTTGATGTGCATTTAAGTGTACAAAGTAATCGCATGAACGAAGTCATGAAAACCCTGACCACCATGAGCAGTATTTTTTTACCACTGACCTTCTTAGCCGGTGTTTGGGGAATGAATTTTAAGTTTATGCCCGAACTCGAAGCGCCTTGGGGCTATATTTTCGCTTGGTCAATGTTTTTTGTGGCTGGGATTAGTTTAGCTGTGTATTTCAAATGGCGTAAGTGGTGGTGATAAATTATCATCTTAAGTTCGATTTGAATTGAGTGTAGCTTTAATCGAATTAACAAATTCTCTAACGGCTGGTTGCCGTAATTTACGGCGTTTCACCACCACACACATGACCCGCTCGAGTGGCGTGGGTAACGCCGAAGCACGAATTCCATTTGGCAGGGGTTCTACGGCTAAGCGTGGCATGATGCTGATGCCTAAGCCTTGGGCGACCATACCTAGAATCACGCTGTCATCACGGATTCTAAAAGCTGGCTCGAGATGAATGCCGTGTCGTTCCCAATGATCACGAACATGATCGGTGCAACCACCGACGCATAGAATAAAGGGGGGTTTTTGCAAGTCTTGCCAGTTTTTTGCGGCTCGGCGTTTACTCGACTCTAGTAATAAGTATTCATCCCGTGCGAGTTCAAAACTCATGAGTCCTTCATGGCTAAATGGGGACTCGAGGATACCAATATCAGCCCGTCCAGACCGAACAGCCTCTTCTACAGGATTTTCATTATCGCCTTCTTCGAGCAATTCAAAGTTAATACTCGGAAAGCGTTCCATAAAATTTGAAATGATTGGCGGTAAAATAAAGGTAGCAGCACTACGAAATGACATAATTTTAATTGTGCCTGTTAAACCAGATTGCTCGAGTTGAACTTCTTGCTCTAAGGCTTCAACACTATCCACAGCATTCTTAGCATGTTCAAGCAAGCGCTGACCTAGTTCTGTAAGGCTTGCACCGCGCCGTCCGCGTTCAAAAATTTTGGCATCTAAACCACGTTCAAGCTCACTGATCGCATGACTTAAGGTGCTTTGGGATTGCATGGTTTCGAGTGCCGCTTCGGAATAACTGCCATGCTGGGCAATAGAAACCAATGCCCTGAGTTGGGTTAAGGTAATTTTTGATTTACCCGAGTAAGTGCTTTCAGTAGTTTGCATTGTATTTATATATACCCGATTTACTAAGAATCCATCGAAGTTCTGCATACATA
>JBEGTV010000405.1:0-3166 GCA_041179225.1 Deinococcota bacterium
GCCGCTCGAGATTTGTTTATCCGCTTTATAGCGGCGCACTTGCCCGGTCGGTTTGCGCCCACTTTCGATCATCCCCAAAGACCCAAAGGCTTCGATTCGTTCGTCATAGCCGTAGCCAGTTCGTCGGCTGAGGTCAAGGTGAACCAGCGCCCCAGAGGGCATTTTTAGAATTAACATCGAAGTATCTACATCGCCAACCGCACCGATACTTGCGTCTACTAAAGCACTGCCCGTTGCATAAACCTCAAGTGGGGTCTGGTTCGCTATCCAACACGCTAAATCAAAAAAATGAATCGCTTGGTCTCGCAGTTGACCACCTGAAGTTTTGATGTACGCCAAAGGCGGGGGGGTAGGGTCTCGAGCCGTCATCAGTACCATCTCGAGTTGCCCAATCTCGCCAGACTGCACCGCTTGCTGGACGGCTAAATGGTTTGTGTCAAAACGACGACTAAAACCAACCAAAACAGGCACAGGATTCTCGTGTGCCAATTGCACCACATCCTTGACTCGTTTGATGTCTAAGTCTATGGGTTTCTCGAGGTAAACGGGTTTACCAAAACGAATTGCTTGCTCGAGAAAATCAGCGTGAGTTGCAGTAGAAGAAGCAACCATTACTGCATCAATGTCTGCATTCCAGATGTCTTCAGGACTTAAAACAGCTTTTGCGCCAACACTTGCTGCTAGTTGTGCAGCCGCTTGAGGATTGAGGTCATAAATATGGGTCAAGTGGCAATGCTGGTGAGCCACCATATTACGCGCATGGGTTTTGCCGATATTACCAGCGCCAATTAAGGCAATTTTTTTCATGGTTCTCCGTGTATGTCTGCGACTTGAACTGGTCTACCGAGTTTTTTAGCTTGTTCGCAAGCCACAGCAATTCGCAAAGCAGCGAAAGCATCATCGGCACTACAAGGACTAGGAAGATTATGACGCAGAGCCTGCATAAAATGCTGCATTTCAAGCTCAAAGGCATTGCCAAAACGATCAAAAAAACCATGATACGGATTTTTCCCTAAAGTCGGGGCATCAGTCTCGAGACTTTGCAAGGGCGTGCGCCAGTCGAGTCCAGCAGCAAGGGTATGAAGAGAACCGAAAACCTCGGCTCGAAAATCATAACCACGAGGATTATGGCGTGTACCAGACAGCATAATTGGTGTACCATCTTGCATTGTCAGCATCACCGTGGCAGTATCAGCATCGCCAGCCTCGGCATATTGCTGCCATTTACGAACTGCCGTGGTCACATAGACTTCTTTGACTTCTTGCCCAGTCAACCAACGAATAATATCGAAATCGTGAATCAGTAAATCCCGAAAAATCCCACCACTCGAAACAATAAAACGGGCTTCGGCAGGTTCGTGATCATGCGAATTAAGGCGGATGTGGTAAACCGTACCGACTGTACCATCGGCAATTGCAGTGCCTAGGGCAACAAAACCAGGGTCAAAACGACGCTGAAAAGAAACTTGTAAAAACCCATTCACTGACCTGACTTTTTTGGCTATCGCTTGGGTTGCCTCTAAAGTCATGGCGAGTGGTTTCTCAGATAGGGTTGGTAAACCACGCTCAACACAACGCATTACCTGAACAGCGTGTTGGTCGGTACTCGAGGAAACCACCGCCGCATTAAGCCGTGGCAACTCGAGAATTTCATTTATCAATCCGCCACGCCCACCGATTTCGCTTGCCAGATTTTCGGCTCGGGTGCGGTCATGACTACCAATAAAAATGGTCTTAACATCAGGATGAGCCGCTAACCATTTAGCACGAAAACGTGCCAGCCGTCCAGTTCCAAGTACCGCGATATTCATACAATCACCTTCGATACTATTGATTATGATCAACTTTCATAGCCATCTCATGCCGTCAATTCTGCAAGTTCTGCCTCAAGTTCTGCCATAGCTTCACCACCCGCCATTAAGTCACGCAGTTGTTCACGGGTTTTTTCACCTTTTTTGAAATCCGCCGCGACTTGCCCGTGAATTAGAACAGTAAAATGATCACCCACGGTCATCGCGTGGCTTGCATTATGGGTCACAAACACCACGCCCACACCTTTGGCTCGAGCCTGAGCGATCATTCGTAGCACATGAGTGGCTTCCTTCACTCCTAAAGCAGCCGTTGGTTCGTCAAGAATCAGGACTCGAGCGCCTAAGTACATGGCTCGAGCAATCACCAATGCCTGACGTTCGCCACCAGACATGCTACCGACCAATTGTGAACCATCGGTAATTCTGGTAATCCCAAGCCCACGTAATTCTCGAATGGCAATTTCACCAGCCTGAGCGGTGTCTATGCGCCGCAAAAATCTTGGTCCGATGGTTGGTTCTACTCCCAAAAAGAAATTACGGGCAATGCTCATCAGGGGTACAGTCCCGCCGTATTGGTGAACAGTGGCAATTCCGCGTTTAAGGGCTTCCATCGGGCTTACAAATCGCACTTCTTGCCCATCTACTCGCATTGTCCCAGCACTTGGTTGGTGAACTCCGGACAATATCTTAATTAACGTAGATTTACCCGCTCCATTGTCGCCAAGTAAACACAGCACTTTGCCCGCTTCTACTTTTAATGAGATATCTTGTAAAGCATTGACCCCAATAAATTGCTTGGAGACTTGATCTAACTCAAGTAAAGCCGAAGTGGTCATTTGGTCTTTCCTTTGGGATTAGCTAAGGCGAGTTTACGAAAACTGTTATTGGCAAGCACAGCCGCTAGTAGTAAACCGCCCAAAATCACCTGCGCCCATTCAGAATTCCAACCAGTATAGTAAATGCCTTGGTTGACTATCGAAAAGGTTAGTGTTCCAAGCATGACTCCGATAATTGAACCGTAGCCACCTGTCAACAACACCCCACCAACCACCACTGCAATGATTGAATTAAAAACAAAAGCCTGTCCGTTATTGACTTGCGATCCACTAAATTGAATGGCTTGAATCACCCCGACCAGCGCAGCGCCTAAACCACTGGCAATAAATAAACTCAGTTTGACATTGGCTGTTGGTACACCAGCGGCTCGAGCCGTTTCTTGATCGCCACCAACAGCTAAAATCCAATTACCATAGCGGCTTTGGTTTAAGACCCAAGCCGCGATTAAGCTAAACACCAACCACCAAATAATTGAAATATTAAATTGTCCTTGCCACTGGAACGCAAAAATACTTTTA
>JBEGTV010000406.1:0-3157 GCA_041179225.1 Deinococcota bacterium
TCAGGGTACGTGCGACGCATTTCTTGTTGAATAATATAAACACTGTTCTCACCACGCCCAAGCAAGATAACCCGGGTTGGCGCGAACCGAGCCACTTGACGCACAATCTCCGAACCAATACTACCGCCAGCACCCGTTACAAGTACCGTGCGCTGCTCGAGATACCCAGCAATTTCAGAAGTCTCGAGTTTAACAGAATCACGGCGCAGTAAATCTTCTAAAGAAACAGGACGAATCTGAGAAATACCAACCTTACCCGAAAGAATCTCAAAAACCCCCGGAATGATACGGTACGGAACACCAGCTTCCCGCGCTAAATCCACCACGCGCCGCACCACCCGACCAGCAACGCTTGGAATGGCAATTAGTATCTCATCGGTATTGGTCTCGAGAACAACTCGAGGCAGTGCATCCACCACCCCAAGAAGTGGCAAGCCAACAAAACTCTGCCCAGCCTTAGCGCGTTCATCATCCAAAAAACCAATTGGCTGCAAACCAGAAGCTGGATGACGAATCATTTCCCGCGCAATGATTGTACCCGCCTCACCAGCCCCAACAATTAGCACTCGTTTTAAGCGTCCAGAATCAAGGGTGGCGGTACTGACCGCTTGCCGTTCAAACAAGACTCGAGCCAAAAGCCGCATCCCACCCAGTGCCAGAACCGCCAAAAAACCCTCGAGCAAGGGAATGCTACGCGGAATAAAAGCCGTTGGATAAAAAATAAAATTAAGTAAGTACAACGGAATTGTCCACAGTGCCACCACCCCAGCTAAACGATACAAGTCGCGCACACCAACCTTATGCCATGATTGGCGATACAAACCAAAAAAGTACAGCAACGCCGCCTTGGGCAAAATACCAAGTGCCACATACCCAGCAATCACCCGCTTATGCTCGAGCAGAGGCAAATCTATCCGCACAAAAAAAGCCAGCAACCCCGCAAAAGACCACGCCAATAAATCCAGAACAAACTTTTCTTTGGTTGGACGCGACAACTTATTCATGGCAATAGAATACCACTCAAAAACAAAATTATGATTCCTTGGTCAGTTACGCCACTACCCATTGCGTAATTTGCTTTTTCTCGAGGTCAAAACGTATTCCAACTTTAACCACAGGGCGATTGATGTGGTCGGCGTACCCAACCGTTTCAATTTGTTTTAAGGCACTTTTTGCCGTACCTTTTAACTTAAATTCAAAAATGACGCTATGCGTTGGTGTCTCGAGTAGCGTGTCTATGCGCCCTTTAGCAGTTTGTACTTGGCTTTGCGTCTTAAAACCTGTGCTAATCAGCATTAAATGCACTAATGAATGAATATAATCTTCTTTGGCTGGGAAAATTTCGTAGGGAATACCAGTCAGAACACGGTTAATAGTTACAAAAAAAACTTGCCAATTCAAACCCAAGAGTGCTTGTTGTAACTCGAGACTAAAACTTCCCTCAAAACTCGGCACAGTCTGGCTATACTCGCTTAATAAGCCACTCGAAAACGAACGCCGAACTTCTTCGTTAGGATAGCGCAAAGTGTAACGCAACCCAAGAGTATCTGACTGCATATGTCCAATCGTTAAATACCCTGTCTGAAACATCAAACCCACAGGGTCAAGCTGCTCGACATTATCTGCCACTAAAGCACGATCTGGTAAATCAAAATGTTCAAACTTAAACGGGTTAATACGGGCTTTACGCACCAACTCGAGTAGAAAAGTTGGCGTGCCAGTCTCATACCAAAACGACTTGAACTGCTGCTGCTCGAGAAAGAGTAAAAAACTAAACGGACAATAGACCCTATTTTCCCCATCCCACGAGTACCCGTTGTACCAATGCTTAATGCTTTCCCAGAGCGTCCCTGAGTCAAGATTAAATTTTTGTGCCAAAGCAGTTAAGTATGTTGAAAAACCAACTTCGATTTCGGCTCTCGAGTATCCACACAACATAGCGTATTTTGGGTTGAGGCTAATATCCTGCAAATTATTTAAGTCCGAGAATAAACTCAGTTTGCCAATTTTAGAAACACCCGTTAAAAACACCAACTCGAGGTACGCATTCATCGGTTTCAAGACCCCATACACACCACACAGCACTGCTATGTGCATATTACGTTTTTCTGACTCGAGTAAATGATCAGTGATGGGTTTATCGTACTCATCTATTAAAATCACGACTTTACTTTGTTGCGACAAAGCAATAATCAATTCCCGAAAAGCATCTTTGGCATTAGCGCTTTGCAAAACAATCCCATACTCGAGCGCGTTAATCCGCAGCCAATCGGTAATGCCTTGATCTAAAGAAACATTGGTAAAGTTGATATTAGAAAAATCTAAGCGAATAACTGGATGCACCGCAAAATCATGGTTATTCTCGAGCCAAAGACCCGAAAATAAATCCTTGCGCCCATCAAAAATGGCTTTCAAGGTAGAAACCAGTAAGGACTTACCAAAACGCCTTGGACGCGACAAAAAAAAGTATCCACCCGTTTTGATTAAAGGCTGAATCAACAGGGTTTTATCCACATAAACATGACCCCGTTCACGCAAGGTAGGAAAATCTTGAATACCAATTGGCAGGGTGTTCATGCTTTAACTATAGCACTGCCCTCGAGAACATCAGGATTTGACTCAGGTTGTTTAAGCCCAGCCGCTGCTATCCAAAACGCCAAATGCACAGGCGCATAGAAAAATAGGTAATCCACCGAGTTAATCACAAAAATTGCCGCCAGTAATGCCAATGCCCCTGCGTCTCGAGACCGCCATGCTTTTAGAATGACCCAACCCCACAGCCAAAGCATGGCGAGGAGCCCGAGTAAACCGCTTTCACCCGCCGTTTGAATCCACAAGTTATGGGCATGGGTTAGAGAATCCTTGGTCAGTCCGTAACCACTCGAGCGAGCATCGAACTTCACTTTCATGGCAGAAACTAAATCGCCAGTGCCAATTAAAAATGTTCGGGGATTCTCGAGCCATGCTTTAGTAGCTAAGCGCCAAATCTCAAGTCGCCCTCGAGCCGAGTCTTGATCCGCAACATTTATGGCTCGCATACTTGGCTGGGATTGAATAGTAACCGGTTGGACAACAATCCCATATGCAGAAAAGATTTGTAGAGTTACTACGCCAAGTAGAGTGGACACAAACAACCAAGACATGATTTTAGAGAACC
>JBEGTV010000407.1:0-3137 GCA_041179225.1 Deinococcota bacterium
TCAAGGATACAATGACCTATGGATAGCTTACCGATTGTCCGAGTTGCGTTAAAAAGCCAGTATCATGCCTCGCTTGAAATGTTTCAAGAAGCCATTCACGGCTGTAGTGAAGAGCTTTGGTTAGATAACAAACCCGTTAATGCTTTTTGGCAAGTGGCATACCATACCTTGTACTATGTCCATATGTACTTACAACCCGACTTAGCTTTGTTTAAGCCTTGGGCAGAACATCAAAAAGAAGTCTAGTATCCTAACGGCATCGCTGGAACAGCCAAAGCTGGAAGCCCGCTTCCATTGATTCCTAGACCCTATACAAAAGCCCAAGTTCAAACGTTCTTAGCCGTTTGTCAAAGCATGGTTGACCCTTTTTTAGACTCGATTGATTTACAAAACCAAAATAGTGGCTTTCCTTGGTATACATGTACCAAACTCGAACATCAAATCATTTCGATTCGGCATCTTCAACACCATACTGCTCAACTTGGCGATAGGTTACGAGGTGCAGGGGGAATAGGATTAACTTGGTTAGGTCACTAAAGTGAATGATGTTTTTTCAATAAATAATTCACAAAATAGATTTAATCGTGATTTATTTCACAAAATAATCTTCCTCAATAGAATTATGGTTAAAGTTGACCTGATCAAAACAGTCGGCTAGGATAAATCTGATGATACGCGACTTTTGGAGTTCCATATGCGAAAATTGATCGTTACCGAGTTTCTGACCCTCGATGGGGTCTATGAAGATTCTACCCCTTGGCGAAACGGCTACAATCCCGACGATGGACAATTCAAATACGACGAACTCTTTGAAAGCGACGCGCTTTTACTGGGTCGGATAACCTACGAAGGCTTTGCTAAGTATTGGGCAACCGCAACAGGTAATTTTGCTGAACGGATGAACAGCCTACCAAAGTTCGTTGCCACAAACACCCTTACAGCCCTCGAGTGGAATGCCACTGCGCTCAAGGGGGATGTGGTCAAAGCAGTTGAGGCACTAAAGCAACAAGAGGGTAAAAATATCCTGACTTATGGCAGTGGTAATTTTGCCCAGACCCTCCTACGGCATGGGCTTGTGGACGAACTCCGCTTGATGGTTTTCCCACTTGTGCTTGGGAGCGGCAAGCGCTTTTTCTCGAGCGAGGATAGGCTGCCACTAAACCTCATTTCCTCGAGAAATCTTGGCGATGGTGTAATGCTACTAACCTACGAGCCTAACGCAACTTGATGTGCAAATCTGACAACTGTTTTTCGTCTACGGCACTTGGCGCGTCTGCCATGATGTCCGCACCTTTGGCGTTCTTTGGAAAAGCAATCACATCCCGAATCGTTTCTGCATTCGCCATAACTGCCACCATGCGGTCTAAACCCCAAGCAATCCCGCCGTGTGGTGGTGTGCCGTACTCGAGGGCTTCCATAAAAAACCCAAAGCGTTCTCGTGCCTCGGCGGTACTAAAACCAATCGCATTAAACATTTTTTCTTGTACTTCTGGTTGGTGAATCCGGATGCTCCCGCCGCCGACTTCATAACCATTTAAGACCAAATCATAAGCTCGAGCATTCATGCTGCCCATCTCGTGTGTTCCAAACTTGTGTAAATCCTCAAGTTTAGGGCTGGTGAACGGATGGTGCATAAAGGTAAAGCGCTGATTATCTTCGTCCCACTCGAGTAACGGGAAATCCACTACCCAAGAAAAATGAAAACGCGGCGAATCTGCGGTGATTAGTTTTAATTCGTCACGCAAAGTAAGCCGCACTGCACCCAAGGCTTTTAAGGCTGTGTCCCTCGTGTCTGCTCCAAAAAGTAATGTCTGACCCACAACCGCCCCTGTTAGCTCGAGTAATCCCGAAATTTCGGTAGGGGAGAGGAATTTTGCTATTCCACCCTCGAGACCTGAAGCTGTGACTTTTGTCCACGCTAAGCCCTTTGCTCCGTTTTGCTTGGCGACTTGCTCTAAATTTTCAATTTGTTTACGTGATAATTCGACAGGCGCAACCAAAACCCGTACTGTGGCAGCCGAAGCAAAAACCGCAAAGGCTGAATTGACAATAATACTCGAGGCATCTTTTATTTCCACCCCAAAACGCTGGTCGGGTTTATCTGAACCAAAACGATTCAGTGCATCTTGGTAACTAAGGCGCGGTAAGGGCAGAGGCACATCCACATTTAAGGTTTGCTTAAAGACATGTTGAATCAGGCGTTCGTTAAGCTCTAAAACATCATCCACATCCACAAAACTCATTTCAATATCAAGTTGGGTAAAATCCGGTTGACGGTCGGCGCGTAAATCTTCGTCGCGGAAACAACGGGCAATCTGAAAATACTTATCGAAATTAGCAATCATCAGTAACTGCTTAAAAAGTTGCGGACTTTGCGGTAAGGCATAGAAATTTCCCGCACTGACTCGAGATGGCACAAGGTAATCCCGAGCGCCTTCTGGGGTGGATTTGGTCAGCATTGGGGTTTCGACACTGATAAAACCTTCAGAGTCCAAGAACTGGTAAATGCTCGAGATGGTTTTAGAACGCAATTTCAGGGCTTCGCGCAGAGGCTCACGGCGCAAATCCAAATAACGGTATTTAAGGCGAATTTCTTCAGAAGCCGTAACTGGTGTACCATCCACTGGAAAAGGCACTGGTTTAGAACGGTTTAGAATCTCGAGATGTGATGGAATAATTTCTATTGCACCTGTGGCATAGGCACTTGATTTATTTTGGTCACTTCGAGCTTGTACTAAGCCAGTCACCTCGAGAACAAATTCGGACTTACAGGCATCGGCGGATGCAAAACACGGGTTGCTCGAGTCAACCGTGATTTGCACAATGCCAGTACGGTCACGCAGCACAATAAAGCGCGTATCTGGAAATTCGCGCACTCGAGAGACCCAGCCGTTGAGGGTGACGGTTTGACCAACATGGCTGATTGAGAGGTCATTGCAATAATGGGTTCGTTTCATGTCTCGAGTTTAACAGGCTTTTAGCAGGGCAAGCGACTCAAGGAACTATTAATAACGTCGGGTGCTAGTGGAAAACTAGGCAAATAACTAAAAACAGAGGAGGATACGAGTCTATGAGAATCCGTAGCCTCCTCGAAAAGCATACCATTGAAGACCTCTTCACCGCTATTTACACAGTAG
>JBEGTV010000408.1:0-3137 GCA_041179225.1 Deinococcota bacterium
TCCCAGCGTTACTCGGCTTAGTCGCCATGTACGAACTGATTTACCGCCTTGGCTTAACCGAAAGCCTACCGGGGCTAGTGATTGCCTACACGGGCGGCGCGGTCTCTTTTGGCACGTGGATTTATAAGGGGTACGTCGAAAGCCTGCCTGCTAGTCTCGAGGAAGCTGCTTTGGTGGACGGCTGCACACGTTGGACGGCTTTTACCAAAATTGTGCTGCCACTGTCTGGTCCAATGATGGTCTTTATCTTTTTAATGCAGTTTGTGGGAACATACACCGAATTCTTAACCGCTAATGTGCTGGTGACTGGCGCTCAGAACTGGAATGTTGGCGTTGGACTTCGTTCATTTGCCACAGGGCAGTTTAGTGTCGAATACGGAACGTTTGCGGCTGCGGCGGTGCTTGGTGCAATTCCAATTGTGTTGTTGTACTACAGCTTCCAACAAGTCTTTGTGAGTGGTAACACGGCTGGTGGCGAAAAAGGTTAAGCCTCTCCTCTGTTTACTCCTCGAGTCTGACTCGAGGAGTTTTTATTTCACTCGAGCAATGTTCACAAAATCTGCCAGCATGTCATAGGCTGTTTCTTTTGCTCCGCTGTCCCTCGAGATCAGTTCAACGGCGGGTAGCACATCAAAGGTAAATCGTGCCAGCATGTCATTGCCTGTGACTGTGGCAAAAACCCCACTGACTTGTTCTGGCGCAACCCTCGCCATAACTGCTTTGCCAAATAAGCGCAGACTTGCGACTAATCGGTACGGTTCTCCTGAAAGTTTAGCGGCTCGCACTTGCTCTGGGGTCAGGCTGCAAATTCCAGTCACACTACAGTCCTCGAGTTTGAGGTTGCCATTCATGACCGTATTTGCCAGTCCAACAATTTTTACGGCACTGTCCCAGCCGTCCACATCCATACTTGGGTCGGTTTCTGCTATGCCCATTTCTTGGGCGCGTCGCACACCTTCTTCGTAACTTAAACCATTTTCCCACGCCTCGAGAATCACCGTGCTGGTGCTGTTGGGCAAACCCCGAAAACGCAGCAGTTTAGCCACAGGTAAGCATTCGCGTAACATGCTGTAAATCGGAATTCCACCCATGAAGGTAGCCTCGTACCTGAATTTAACTTGGTTGGCTTGGGCTAATTTCTCGAGTTCGGTGGCAGCATGAACCAAAGGTCCTTTGTTGGCGGTGATGGCATGAGCGCCAATTTGCAGGGCGGCTCGAATATGGTCAATCGCAGGTTGTCCGCTAAAAGGCTCTAAACTCGAGGCTTCAAACAGCGTGGTGGTTTGGGCTGCACTTAGAAATTCTGGAACACTTTGGATGCTTGGGTCAGCCGCAATTTTATTTCCCAGTAATTCAGTTGGGTTTAAGCCGTTAGGATTGACAATAAAGCCTAAGCGTCTGGCGTACACCCCAGTGATTTGATAAGTGATACCAAGTGCTTCTAGTTCAGGTTTTTTCTGCTCGAGCAGTTCAATTAAACCACGATTGACATTGCCAAAGCCGATCAGTGCTAAGTTGTGCATTTAACTGATCCGCAAACGAAGTCCAAAGTTAAGGGTGGCATACCATTGAACAGGGAGTAAAAAACCAGCTTCGATTTCAAAGAATGCACCAATCACCTTGGGGATTTGCAATAAAATGCCTGCTCCAGCTTCTAAGCCAAGTCCAACGGGTAAGGTCAGTAAGCCACCACCTGCACTCGAGATATTACCAATCATCAGGGACACACCAAGTTTGGCATATGCTCCTAGATAATCGGCATTTAAGCCTACAAGTGGCAGTAAACTCTGTCCGATTAGCACTTCGGAACGCGCTCCAAAAACCCAGCCCGTTTTACCAGTACCACCAATAAAGCCAAGGGCATTCAGTCCGTCCGAAGCAAAATACACTTGGATTCGTCCGCCGCTCATACCTGTTGGTTCGGTTGGCAAAAAGACCCCAGCCGCAATTCCAGGCATTCCAAAGAAATTGGTCAGTCCAGCTTCTATTGAAAAACTTTGTGCGGTTGCTTTTGAACTTAAAAATAATGTCAAGACCAATAACAACCAAAACGATTTTTTCATAACGATAGTTTAACCCGTCAGATAACCAGTCGTCTAATCTCCGAAGCGCATTTTAGAATAACTGCCTAGTTAGCTCAGCCTGAAGAATTCTTAATTTCTTAACGCACAGCCCCGATTTTTATCAGGGATGGTGCTTAGATCAAATACACTCGAGTTGTTATGCCAATGACCTTAAGAAACCCATGGTTAAGGTTGGGTGTTGTGCAAAGGAATTTCAAATTGGGCAGTTGAATAAAGAATAGGTACAGGTTTTCTGATCAAAAAACATTTGTTTTTGATTCTCTCCTAAAATCTCGTATATTAAGCACGTGCTTCGGCTTTTTGGAACTGCCTCTTACCAAGATAAACCCGTGATTCTTGAACGGGCATTGTATTTGGTGGCTTTACTGGCTTGTCAAAACGATTGGATCACTCGAGATGAAATAATGTTGTTACTTTGGACTGATGATGCCGAAGAAGGTGTGCTTAAAAAACGTTTACGCCAATTGCTGTACCGAACTAAACAAATGCCGTATGGCGAGGCAATCGAAACTACCAATACGAATTTGCGTTATTCTGATGTCAGTGATGTGGTGTTGTTCCGCTCGGCAATTCAAAATAGTCAGTGGGAGCAAGCCCTAGACTTGTACCGTGGCGAATTACTGCGTGGCGCACTGTTTGACCATGCAGAACTTGATGAGTGGTTTGCTTTGGAACGTGCCACCTTAAGCGCTGGGTTCCGTTTGGCTGCTTTGGAACAGGCTTCTATTTTGACTGGGGCAAAAGCAGCTTTGTTGCTCGAGCAAGCCCTGTTGGTAGAACCCTTAAATGAAGAATTACTCAACGCCTTACTTGGTTATGCAAAACACCATCCCGAAGTTGGGCAACGGGCATTTGAGCGGTATGAACGTGAATTGATGCAGGTTTTGCAACTCGAGCCTCCTCAAGAATTGCGGCGGCTTGTCCAATCGCTCAGCAGTGTTGCACGTGTGCCAAAGGTCAGTTTAACCCGTTTCAAATTACCTGTGCCGAGCAGTGCTTTTGTTGGTCGCCGCGCTGAACTTGACCAAATTACAATGCGTTTCAAAGACCCGC
>JBEGTV010000409.1:0-3134 GCA_041179225.1 Deinococcota bacterium
TAAGCGGGCATGGCGATAAAACGCGCTCGAGCATCGGCAAAAACAGGATGCCCAAACGCCAAAATCTGATTTTTTTCTATGGTTGTTACCGTACCAATTGCCCCAAGGCTAATGTCTCCTGTTGCCAGTTGCGCCGCGATTGCCGCGCCCGGCTCGAGCTTGTACGGACGAGGCAGTGTAGAAGCCGCCACCGAACCCTGTTGTAACTCAAGTGCATAACCCTTTGTTCTGAGTCCCTCGAGCAGTAAACCTTGGGCTTTTGGGGTCAGTCCAAAACTCGAGAACGGCAGACTTAAAGGCGCAGCACAACCGACATCTGCCAAACAAAACTGTTTTAAGGGCAACGCCAATTCCAACGCAGTTGGTGGCAACTGCGCTCGGCGCATTGCTGAAATCGGAGTCACCAACGCCAAACGGTGGTCGGCATTTGGAAAACCCCCAGAAACCGCCCCGATCAAACGCCCACTAATGTAGACAGGGCTACCACTAAACCCCTGCCCAATCCCACCGACAGTATCTAGGAATTTTCCAGACCCACGCACCAAAATAAGAGGAAACCCACGCGGGTCATCCACCAAATCAAGCACCTTGACCTCAAACCGTTCTAGCACATTCCCAGCCCCAGCCGTCAGTGCAAAACCCTCGAGACCGGGTTTGACATCGGCAAGTGGCAAATCTTGAGCTAAAGAGCAGGGTAAAAAGGTAAAAAGGTAAAAAGCGACCCAGCCCGTGAGGTGCATCTTTAGGGTCAAGAGAGGTAAAAAGGCTCGAGCCACGGATTTTAAGTTCATGGCTCGAGCCTCGCAAAATTATGTGAGATACGCCCTAGGGCTTATGTGAGAAAAAAGAGGAAGGTGCAACTATACCTTCCTCTTTTTTCTCAAACTTTTACCTTCCGTAATAGTTTTCGCTCGAGTCGAGCGCATCGCGCAGAATTGGAATCATGTCTAGGGCTTTACCTGTGCCAAGCGCCACGGCTTGAATCGCGTTTGGAGCAATAATCACGGGAATGCCAGTAGCTTGACGTAGGCGCTCATCGAGGTTGCGGAGCATTGCGCCACCACCTGTTAAAATAATGCCTCGGTCTATGATGTCGGAGACAAGTTCGGGCGGGGTTGACTCGAGAACTTGTTTGACCAAATCCACAATTTTTTGAACTGGTTCTTGCAAGGCTTCGGCAATATCGGCACTGGTCAGTTGTACAGTTTTTGGCAACCCGTTAATCAGGTCGCGTCCACGTACCTCGGCGGTTAAAATTGTGTCTTCGGCGGTTAGGGTAGCTGCACCGATTTTAACTTTTAGTTCTTCAGAACTGCGTTCACCAATCATCAGGTTTTCTTTGCGACGCACGTACTTAATAATACTTTCGTCAAATTCGTTGCCAGCAATTTTAATGCTGCGGCTAACGACAATACCACCAAGGCTAATCACCGCAATATCGGTTGAGCCACCGCCAATATCCACAATAATGCTGCCCGTCGGTTCGGCAATTTGCACCCCCGCACCAATCGCGGCTGCCATCGGTTCTTCGATTAAATAGACTTTACGCGCCCGTTCACGCACCGCCGTTATAATGCCGCGCTTCTCGAGGTTGGTGACTCCACTTGGCACACCGACCATAATCGTTGGGCGTAAAAACCGAGCGTAACCGGTGATGACTTTATCCAAGAACTTGGTCAGCATTCGTTTGGTCAGTTCAAAGTCGGCAATCACACCATCTTTAATCGGACGAACCGCCACGATATTGCCCGGTGTTCGCCCAATCATGCGGTAAGCCTCTTCGCCCACCGCTTTGACTTCTTTAGAGTCCCTGACCATTGCAATTACCGACGGTTCTTGCAAGACAATGCCCTTACCACGAATATAAATCAAGAAATTTGCTGTACCTAAATCAATTCCGATGTCCTCTACAAGTTTCACGCCATCTCCTAGCTACGCAACAAGTGCGCGAATATCCATAATTTATACTACGCGAACAAAAACGCGAGTCTCGAGGTGCGAGTATACATCTTTAGGTGTGCAAGGCATAAGAGAGGTAAACTAGCCCAGTGACCCTAGGCTTTTTGTTGCGCCGAGTTTTAACTGCCCTGATGACGCTGCTGCTTGCCAGTGTGATGGTCTTTTTTGCAATGCTGCTCGTTCCTGGCGACCCTGTGCAACTGATTCTTGGCTTAAATTATGACCCAAACCAATATGCGGTGCTGCAAAAACAATTGGGTTTGGATAAGCCACCACTTGAGCGATTCTTAGTTTGGCTGGCTGGAATTCCACAAGGCGACCTAGGCAAAAGCATCAGTTTAAGTAAAGAAGTCAGCAGCCTAATCTGGGACAGGCTACCGATTACCCTGCCTTTGGTTGGACTCTCGAGTTTGCTGGCACTGGGTATTGCCCTACCCGCCGGAGTTTATGCGGCTCGGCATAAAGGCAGTCTAGCCGATGTGCTGGTTGTGACCCTAACCCAAGTCGGACTGGCGATACCTAGTTTTTGGCTAGGGATTATGTTTGTACTGCTCTTTGCCGTGACTCTTGGCTGGCTACCCGCTAACGGCTGGACAAACTGGTCAGATGACCCGCTCAAAGCCGCCCGTAGCCTCGTCATGCCTGTGCTGACCCTCGCGCTCGGGCAGGCGGCTGGATTGGTACGGATGGTGCGTTCCAGTGTGATTGAAACGCAAAGCCAAGACTTTGTTCGCACTGCCCGTTCCAAGGGTTTACTCGAGGGCGCGGTGATTCGTAAACACATTTTACGCAATGCAGCGATCAACATTATTACGCTGCTTGGAATTCAATTTGGGCAATTACTGGCTGGCGGGATTGTGGTCGAAAGTGTTTTTAATATCCCTGGGCTGGGTTTACTTGGCTTAGGCGCAGTTCGCTTTGGTGATTACCCTTTGGTGCAGGGCGTGGTTTTTGTGATTGCGGCGATGATTGTTTTTATTAACTTAATTGTTGACTTGATGTACGGCGCACTTGACCCGAGAATCCGTTACGACTGACTGATAAATTCTCATCAGCAATACCAATCATGTTCTCAAAAATGACTTAGAATGTACATGGCTATGAATTCAATAACTTCTACAATTCATGACCCAGCGCCAAGACGTTTACCTACCGATATGCCGACATTAAAACAA
>JBEGTV010000410.1:0-3133 GCA_041179225.1 Deinococcota bacterium
AGTGCAATCAACGAATACGGTATTCACGAACTTCTTGCCGAAGCCACCAAGCTCTATAACTTGTGGCAAACGCGGATTGGCACATCTGAACTCAACCGTTGGCTCGAGGTTTGGCAAATGCGTCAAGCTGTCCCGAACTTTAACGGCAGACCATTACGGATGTATTTTTTGACCCAAGCCGAAATTGCTCCACCAACTTTTGTGTTCTTCATTAACCGCGAAGCCTTTGTGACCCGTGCTTACGAGAATTTCTTGCGTAACCGCATCCGCGAGGATTTGGGCTTACCGGGTATTCCAGTTCGGGTTGTATGGCGCGAAAAAGGTGGTTGGAAGAAGAAAATGGAAGATGATGCCGAAGCGGTTGCTGAAAGCGCCCCGAAGCTCTCGAGAAGCCAAAGAAAAGCAGCTAAGGAAGCTAAAGACGCGGCTAATAATTAAACTGGTGGTGAAATGGAATGAATACTTTAGTCGCACCTAGGCAAACTAAAGCCACTACAATTGCATTTTCTGATGATGCACTCGAAGTTCAACTTGAAGATGGACGTACCGTAACCATGCCACTCGAGTGGTACCCGCGATTACGCAATGCCACACCCGAAGCCAGAGCCAATTGGCGTTTAATGGGTGGTGGACTAGGAATTCACTGGGCAGACTTAGATGAGGATTTAAGTGTAGCAAGGTTTCTCGAGCCGTGAGAGATTGTAGATTTTGAGTAATTTCTGGCGTAAATTTTATACCTACGATTTATGAAGTTAGCAAAATTGAAATGTTATCTTCAGCTTTCAAAAGGCTAATCAAAGTCTTCAGAAACTCCTAATGGAAAAAGCCGGTCATATTTTAATTCTTGAGTTTTTGCCGTAAAATCATCTAGCTGTTTTGATAAACGCTTAATTTCTTCTTCTCCTTTCTCTTTTTGAATCCTTTCTTCCCATCGAATCAATAATTGGTATGTGTTTTTCCATAGACCATTGTTCTTAAAATCAGGAAAAGTTATTGGAATCCACATTTTAACTATAGAGCAATATGCTCTTCCAAGCGTTCTGTAAGCGATTGTTTCATCTGCAATTCGAGCGTTGAAAAATGATGCAAAACTTTCTAACCGATTGAGTAAATGGATAACATTTGAGGTTTGTCTAATAGAAGAAAGATCAATTTTTTCTTTTGCCTTAATGCTTATTTTTTTCTCACTCACATCGACAGTTACCTGAATATTTACCAAGGTTTTTGTTGTTTCTTCTCCTAACTGAGATAGTGCCTCACCTTGTAGAATTACAATTTTCTCAGCGAAGTAATCACATTTTTCCGTAGCAAGTACAAAAGATTCTCGCGTGGATGTAATTTCTATACTTCGTTGAGCTTTTTCTGTTTGCTTTTGCATTTCTTCAAGTTGCTTCTTCATCATTCGTATTTGCATGATACCAACGAAAACTGCAACTGCTCCGAGAGAACTTGCAACGAAATAAATTAGCTCTAGCCAAGGTCTTACACTTTGAACAAAAACTGGAGTTGCTGATTCCATTATTCTCCCATTACTACAGTCTGACCTACTTAATAACTTATCATAAAAAACTCAGAAATGTACATTGCTCATTCCGTCATCCAAGTTTTGTATCTTCATTATCTCCTATCTCTACGGGCTTGCTACCCTTCTCGAGTCATAAATCCATGCTAAAAGCGGTGCGCCAAGGCTGGTTTATGTCTTGGCTCGAGCTTGGGCGGCTTAATCTCGAGTGTGCTAAACTTTTTTGTATGAATGTGCATCTGACCAAAACCAGTGTGGAACAAATTGCTAAGTTACAACGCATTCATGCTTTGTCAGAAACCGAGATTATTGAACAAGCGCTTTTACTCATGGGTCAAGATAATGCTGATTGGGATGCAATACTTGCCGATGATCCAATCAATCATGATTTAAGCGAAGAAGAAGCCGTTGTTTTGGCGGTTTCTGAAGTTCGAGCCTACCGAAATAGCAAAAAATAATGCGTGTTGTTCTTGATAGCAATGTTTTTATCGCGGCTTTGCTTGCGCCAAAAGGTGTGGCTGCTCTTTTACTTGGGTTATGGCGACAGCAACGATTTACTTTGCTTTACAGTTCTGAACTTATGCTCGAGTTACGAGAGGTTCTAAGTCGTCCTGTTTTTGTCAAACGCATCAAACGATATCGAATTGGCGCTTTGATTAAACGTATTCAATTTCGTGGTGAACGTATCCGTAATAATCGAAATTCGGTTTATTCCAAAGACCCCAAAGACGATTTTCTGATTGCCATTGCTGAGAATGGACAAGCTGATTATCTCGTCAGCCGTGATACTCAAGGAATTCTTATTCTAAATTTGGAATTTTGTAAAGTCATTACACCAGAGGCTTTATTAAAATTATTTGACCGAAAACGTATCCAAAACTGAGTTCGGTTAATTAGTTTAATTATTTCTCGAGCCTCGCGTATTTTTTTACTTCTCAAATCCAACTAATCCAGCACGGCTCGAGCTAAGCGCTTAATGCCTTCTTCAATTTGTTCTATACTTGGGGTGGCAAAACTCAGGCGCAAATAATTACTGCGTTTTGCATCTGGGAAAAACCCCGCTCCGGGTACAAAAATAATGCCATTCTCCACAGCTTTTTGCACCATGCTCAGGGTATCTACACCTTCTGCCATTTTGACCCAAATAAACATGCCACCACTTGGGGCGTTAAACTCGAGCATTCCGCTTGGGAAGGTTTTGGCGATGGCTTCCATCATCGCATTGCCTTTTGCGCCGTAGGTGCTGCGAATTTTTGGTAATTGCGTCTCAAGCCGCCCAGTTTGCAAATAGGCGGCGGCTACATACTGCGCGAAACTCGAGGAGTGCAGGTCGGCGGCTTGTTTGACAATTGTCAGCGGTTGAATCAGTCCAGCAGGTGCAAGCATCCAGCCTAAGCGCAGTCCGGGTGCAACGAACTTAGATAGGGTACTCATGTAAATAATCTGTTCACTCGAGCCGGGTACTTCGCCAGTTAGGGCATAAATCGGTGGGACGCTTTCGCCAGCAAAACGCAGTTCGCTGTACGGGTCGTCTTCGACAATCAGAATTTCTTCTCGTGTTGCAATCTCGAGCAGTTTTTTACGGCGCTCTAAACTGAGCGTTGCCCCACT
>JBEGTV010000411.1:0-3114 GCA_041179225.1 Deinococcota bacterium
AACGACAAAATATGCCAAATCTGGCTCATTTCACTGACAACATGAGGAATAATTCACAAAGTGCTAATTGCAAGCACAATGGCGTAGTGCATTTAAGTCCGTCGGGTTATGCTTTTTGCATGAAAGTGATTACTTTGAATGTCAATGGGATTCGCAGTGCGGCACAGAAGGGATTGCTCGATTGGTTAGCAAACGAAAATGCGGATATTATTTTACTTCAAGAAGTTCGAGCGCTCGAACATCAACTACCCGATTTAACCAGTCTCGAGGCGTATCACAGGTATTGGTTTGCGGCGCAAAAACCGGGTTACAGTGGCGTAGCCATTCTTAGTAAGAACAAGCCAAATCAGGTGCAGTACGGCTTTGGCTCAGAAGACTTTGATGCTGAAGGGCGGGTGTTAAGTCTTCAATTTGACGGATTCAGTGTCGTCAGTGCCTACTTCCCTAGTGGCTCGAGCAGCCCTGAGCGACAACTGGCAAAATACCGTTTCCTAGCCGAATTTGAACCGTGGATGCAAACATTAAAACAATCTGGCGAAGTTCTGATTGGTGGTGATTTGAACATTGCCCATCAAGAAATTGACTTAAAGAATTGGCGTGCCAACTTAGAAAGCAGTGGTTTTTTACCCGATGAACGTGCTTGGATGACTCGAGTTTTAGAAAGTGGTTTTGAAGATGTGTTTAGAAATCATGTTGGTCAAACCGAGCATTTTTCGTGGTGGTCTAACCGAGGTCGAGCTAGACAAAATAATGTTGGTTGGCGTATAGATTATCAACTTTGTACCAGCAGTTTAGCGGCTCGAGTCAAAAGTGCTTCGATTTACCGAGAACAATTTTATTCTGACCATGCCCCTGTTATTCTCGAGTTTGAAGACGTTTAGAAACGGTAAACAAAACCCAGTCCGCCATAACAGAGCGCGTGGTCAGGGTTGACGCAAATGCCATTAGCCTCTGTCCGTGTAATCGCCTAGATTGATACAGTTTAACTTGTTCTGGTTGCCTGAATAATTGAATCTGGTCAAATCAGTGCCAGATTAGGTTTGGTCTTGACCAAAGTAATTTGACTTCAGACTAAATCAGTCGTTCATCCGATGTTGCAAATCCAGCCGTATATCTCATTAGAGGCGCTTCTAACACTTCTCTGCCAGTGCAGTGTCAAGTCATTTCTTTGGCGGTGTGATGCCAAAACTTGTTTTACCAATTTCAATGGTCTGGTTCTTTCACACGGATTATTGCTTCATCGCTTGTGTTTTTGGAGGAAATTATGAAAATCTTGAATCGTCGTCAGGCATTGCAAAATTTAGGAATGTTCGGGGTTGGCGCAGCAATGAGCGCGTGTGTTACTCCAGTAATTGCCCAACAACCTGATATTGATTTGGTGCCACGGCTTATAAAGGAGCGGCTCGTTTAATTACCAATAAAGATTTTCTCGAGGCGGCGGCTGGCATTTTGGGCGTTGAAGCTTATCATGCAGGTGAAATTCGGACGTTGTTGTTTGCCTTTAAGGATGAACCCGTGGCGGCAGGTTGTGGTTCAAGCTATTTCCGATTTGCGCGATGCACTTGGCGGTAGCGAAGCCGACCAAGGCATTGTGAGTAGCAACGGTAAAGGTAACATTTTACCTACTGATAGCAATTCGATTGCCTTCTCGAGAAACACCCGTCAAGTGCTGAATATCGTTTATGGGGCGGCGGGTGCATCTAAGGGCTTATTTTTCTCTAATGGCTTAAACGGCAGTATTAAGTAAAGAAAAGAGGTAATTAACCAAGAAGTGGTGCTAACCAGTGAGATTACCGGTGACATTTGAATTTGGACTCGTAAGTTAGCCTCGAGTCCAACCTTGCACAACATCCACTTAGCACTTGAGTTGCGTATTCCAGTTTAGCGGTGTCTATTTTTTCACCAGCCCATCAGATAAGGCGGTTTTCTCCTCACCATGCCGAATACAAAAACTCCTGCTATTGTCAACGAACCCAGCGATGAACAATTACTGGCTCAGGTGGCTCAAACCTCCGAAAATGCGCTTGAGCTTTTATATGACCGCTATTCTCGAGTGGTGTATTCTATGGCGCGTAAGATTTTGCGTTCACCACGCGATGCCGAAGAAGTTCTGCAAGATGTTTTTGTTCGAGTCTGGCAACGTGCTGGCGATTATAATGCCTTAAAAGGCAAAGCCTTAACGTGGATACTCACCATCACGCATCATGTAGCAATAGACTTGTATCGCCGCAATCAAGTGCGCCAATCAGGAACGCTTGAGGAGGAGATGATGATTGGGTTAGCAGTTGAATCTCAAGACCTAAATTTCGAGCGGATGCAGGCACAAGACGCGCTCGATAAGCTCGACCCAAGCGATAAAAGGGTGTTAGAAGCCTTGTATTTTGAGGGGTTATCGCAGTCACAATTGGCGACCCGCAGTGGTATTCCGCTAGGAACGATAAAAAGTAAAGCCCGTTTCGCCTTGCAACGTTTGCGGGTGTTTTTTGAAGAGTAATTTTTTGTTTAGCTTTATACTTGGTTTAATCTCATTATCCAAGCCCCAAGGACACCATGACTGAAGTTGACTTCCAAGAACACATCGCCCTGTACGCCCTTGGTTCGCTCGAGCCAAAGGAAGCTGCTCAGGTTGAGTTGTACTTAAAAAACAATCCGGCTGCCCAAGCGACTTATTTGTGGTATTTGGAATCAGTGACGCTATTGGCTCAAGCTGTGCCTAGTCAAATCCCAAATCCAAGTGTCAAAATTGCTTTGAAACGGCGCATAAAATCTTTTAATCAACATCAAACCGGCTTTTTGCCAACAAGGTGGATGGGTATTTTTGGACGAAGGCTCGACTTAGCCCCATTGTTTTCTGTTGGGTTGCTGTTGGTGGCATTGGGTTTGTTTTTTTACAATGTCCAACAACAACAGACCATTGCTTCAATTAACCTCGAGATGCGGCAGTTTGAACGCTTTATTGCTTCAGACCAAACACTATCATTTAAGTTACAAGCTGCAAACAGCACCACGGTCGTTGGAAAGGTCTTGGTTAGTCAACAAAAAGAGGTGTTGGTGAGTCATGCAATGGGCATTTTGCCAAGCCAAAAAACGTGGCAAGCTTGGTATTTCAAGGCA
>JBEGTV010000412.1:0-3113 GCA_041179225.1 Deinococcota bacterium
ATCTAAAAACAGAAATTAGCATTCTGGAATATGACGGCTATCTCAGAACAGATGCAATTGAAGAAACCCGAATTTCTAAAATTACAATTATGCGCGATAAAAACAGTTGGATATACCATTATCTTGTACCGTTTTTAGCGCATGAAAGAAAAACTTTCAATAAATTATTTTCAACATTTGATTTCTCAATTTTCGAGAACACTTAATTATTTTTCGCAGACTTCTTGCGTTTCGCACATACAGTAGAATTGTTGTTTTTATGCGAAAAACATCGTAATTTTCTCATAATGTAATTTCACTTATTTCACTTGTGCTATACTCGAGCTATGCAACCGATTACCCTTTCCCCCAAAGCTGCCTAAACTGCTCGAGAAATCGGGCAGCAACTCCTATCTGGTCAACTCGCTTTTCACTCTAATAGTGGCGAAATTACGGTGTTTCCACAGGAAACCTTGCGTGTTTTCCAAGAAGTCCTCAAGCAATTGGGGCAAGAACGCTCTGTGGTGGTTTTAGCACTTGATACAGAACTCAGTACCTTTGAAGCGGCTGATGTGCTGAATGTCTCGCGTCCGTTTGTCACGAAATTACTCGAGCATGGTGAAATTCCGTTTCGGATGGTTGGTTCGCATCATCGAGTTTTACTGGCGGATGTGTTGAAATACCAATCTGAGCAACGTGAACGTAGTCTAGCGGCTATGAAAGAATTGGCAGAACTTTCCCAAGAACTTAGATTGTACGATTCGTGATTGCTGTAGTTTATCCGTGCCAGACGATTCAAGTGCATAAATTTGACGAATGGTGAATACTGTGCTATTCTTATTCCTATCAGCAGCCAGACGGCTGTTTTTTTATTGCTTAAATTCCGCATCGCGTTCAGCTTCTAAAACTGCATTCTCGAGGGCAAGCCGTGCCGTCTCTCCTTCGCCACCATGAGCGCGTTCTGGGCGGTCTACCCATGCTTGGAAACCCTGTCTGGGTACGCGATTATTAAGGTTGCAAGAACTGAAGTTAAGCTAAGTTTCTATAAATTTTTGACTGGACTCATCTCTGGAAGGTTGGATACTCCTGACATTGTGATTGACAATCATTTTGCTACCGCGTAGTTCCAGAAATTATATTCGGACACAGTTAGCTGGCGTTGACTGTATTATACTTGGTTGATGCCGCAATCCCAAGAGTTTGATTTTATTTTTGCTGGTGCTGGCGCAAGTGGTTTAGCCTTGGCGTATTTTCTGCCTGCATCGGCTCGAGTTTTACTCATTGATAAAGTCCAGAAAAACAAGAATGATCGAACTTGGTGTTTTTGGGAAAGTACCCCTAATCCTTTTGACCATTTGGTGTTTCGTCGTTGGGATGACATATTTTTTCATGCTCCAGATTTTTCTAATCGTTTTGGCATTGCGCCATATCAGTACAAAATGATTCGTGGCATAGATTTTTATACGTTTTTAATGCAGGAATTACAAAAACGCTCCAATGTACAATTTGAATATGGCAATATCGAAAACCTCAAATCCGACAAACATCAAGCTCAAATCGCAGTAAATGGTGCAACGTACACCGCCCCATGGATTTTTAACAGCGCTATTCGCCCAGATGTACCCAGTGGTTATCATCATTTGCTTCAACACTTCAAAGGTTATGTGATAAGAACCACCCAAGATGTGTTTGACCCCAAAGCCGCTACTTTTATGGATTTTCGGATTGCCCAAAATAACGAAACTCGCTTTGTGTATGTGTTGCCTTTTGATAACCAGACCGCACTGGTAGAGTACACACTTTTCTCGAGTTCGCTCTTACCCGAAAGCGAATATAACACTGCTTTAGAAGAGTATCTGAAGCACTACTTAAACTTAGATCAATACGAAATTCTCGAGACTGAAGCTGGTGTAATTCCAATGACCGATGCACCCTTTCCGCGTTTACATAGCCCTCGAGTGATGAACATTGGCATTGCTGGTGGTCGAGCCAAAGCCAGTACAGGTTATGCCTTTAAGCGCATTCTTCATCAAGCTCAAGCCATTACCAAGCACCTAGCCCAAACGGGTTCACCGTTTTTTCCACAAAGTCATTTTGACCGTCACGCATGGATGGACAGTGTGTACTTGCGGGTTCTTGAGCAAAAACGCATGGGCAGCGCCACTTTTTTTGGTGATTTATTTAAGCACAACCCCGCCACAACGGTACTTAAATTCTTAGATGAAGCCACCAGCCCTTTAGAAGACTTAAAACTGATGAGCAGTGTTAATATCCCTGTCTTTACCCGAAGTGCGATTGAAATTACGGCTCAGGGTGCGCGGCGCTCACTAGGTTTTTAATCAGCGCCGCAATCATTGAGCTTAATCAGCGCCGCAATTATTGGGCTTAGAGTGCGCGGCGTTCGCTAATCCGAATTGCACCTAAAATAATACGATACACAAACCAAATTGCTGCACCGATCAAAATCGGAATGCCAATCAGCACGAATAATAAAGCAGTCCCCAAGACACCAACCCCAAACGTAATCCAGAAAGTTTCGATAATCCATTTGCAATGCGACTCGAGATATGTGCCTTTGACCTCCTCGCGTTTGATGTACGCCATGATTAACCCAACCACACTGACCAATCCAGCCGTAAAAATCGAAGCACCCATCAACACATAGGCAATCACAATAAACGTGTAATCAGATTCTTTAAGCACACCCGAGGTATCTTTAGGAATCACCACAGGAGCTAAGCGCGTTGGCGCAACAGGTGCTTGTGGATTGGGCTGTGCTGCAACCGCCAAAACCGAAGCAATGGGTTGCCAATCACTCATCCCTTCAGTCCAGACCAATGCTTGAGCCGATAATTCGCCATTGCGCCGAAAATTCTCGAGTTGCGAAACAGAATATGGTCCGCGTTGAGTGTTACCTTCATAAACCATGAAAAACTTTTCCATGAACCACAATACGTGATTTTTGAAAAAACGTTCCCAAGAAGGCAATGCGCTTTGAAGGTTAAAGTCTTACCTTTTCTACTTTTTACCTTTGCCTTTCGTTTTCCCCATCATTTTCTTATAAACTACACCCATGCTGGTTTCTCCTAAAATTTCACCCCACATTTTTGGATGGTACGCCGTAGCTGCCTTCT
>JBEGTV010000413.1:0-3109 GCA_041179225.1 Deinococcota bacterium
TTGCCTTATTAGATGCAGCCGCCAAAGCCCTGAATCTGACCATTGTGCAACTCGATGCACAATTGCGTGCCGGACAAACCCTGACCAGCTTAGCCGTGATTCAAAAAGTTAATCTCGAGACAGTAAAAGCTGCTGTGATTGGTAACTTAAAAAGCCAGTTGGATGCTGCCGTTAAAGCCAAAACCATTACCCAAGCCCAAGCTGATGAGATGCTGGCTCGAGCCAATGCCAATGCGAACTTTGGTCTGTTCGGCGGACGTGGTGGCGGTAGACGCTAAAAACATCTTGTTCCTAAAACCAAGGATGCCACAAAATAGTGGCATCCTTTTTTTATCTCGAGTTTCATAACGGTTCTTGCTGTGTCGTACAATGAATCCCGCCGCCACCCGCCGCAATTGCATCTATGTTCAATTGTATGATTTTTCGCTTTGGAAAAAGTCCTTGCAGTTTAACTCGAGCGGCTGTATCGGCTTTAGGGTCGCCAAATTCAGGAGCAATCACTGCGCCGTTACAGACATAAAAATTGATATAACCAGCCGCAAAATCTTTATTTGCAAATTTATCGCGGATACGACTAGGGGCTTCCAGGACAACGATTTCTAAATTTTTACCCTTGGCATCTTTAGCGAGTTTTAATAAGCGCAAATGCTCCTTGGTAACGCTATGGTCAAATGAAGCTGGGTCTGGGTCAAAACCTGCAACCACCACACCTGGACTGGCAAATCGAGCATAAAAATCTGTATGCCCATCGGTGATGTCCATATCTTTAATTCCGGGAAGCCAAATAATTTTTTCTAAACCAAGCAAGGCTTTGAGTTCTTTTTCGGCATCCTGCTTACTAACGTTAGGGTTACGGTTATCGTTTAAGACACAGCTTTCGGTAATGATTGCCGTGCCATACCCATCTACTTCAATACCTCCACCCTCGAGAATCAGATTTGAACTCAATCGCGGCACACCAGTTTCTTTACAAATCAGTTTGGCAATTTTTGCATCTTGCGTATAATCTTGTTTTTCTCCCCAGCCGTTAAAATTAAAGTCAATCGCAGCTTTTTTAGCTTGATTATTGACCACAAAAACAGCCCCTGTATCACGCACCCATAAGTCATCCATTGGGGCAACGACCAGCTTTACCTTAGTATCCACAAGGGCTTGTGCAATTGTTAATTCTTCGGGTCTAACAAGCATAAAAACAGGTTCAAAGGCAGCAATTGTATTGGCGATGCTTGCCAAATTTTTTCGCACTTCTGGCAAAAGTTTTTTGCCCCAAATTGGCTCAGTCGCACCAAAAGCCATCCAAGTACACTTGTGTTTATCGGCTTCATCGGGCATGTACCAAGAAATAACCGAACTCGAGTACGTTTGTGTATTTGACATGGCAACCGCTCCTGTAAAGAGGCTCAGATTACGCAAAAAAGCCCGTCTCGAGATCATCATTGGTATCATAACCCAACCATTCGTTACGGTATCCTAATCTAAAGTTGAGTGTATGAACCCACCCGAATCCGATATAACTAACACCATGCACCGATTCGATGACCAAGCTCGCCTTGTCTTTCATTTGGCAAGAGAAGAGGCTGTGCGCTTAGGACACCCAAGAATTGCGGCTGAACACCTTTTACTCGGAGTTCTCAGGCTCGAGAATAATGCCACCCAAGTCTTAAATCAAATGGGCTTGTCCTTAAAACACGCCCGCAACCGACTCGAGGAAATTGTCGGCAGACGCGAGAACTTAAATCCGTCCAACATTCCAGACATTACCGAAACCGCAAAATTAAGCATGGAAGCCGCAGCCACCGAAGCACGCCGCTTACAATCCGAACAAATTGGTGTTGGGCATGTGCTACTTGGCATTATCAGACAAGGCGAAGTTACCGCCCGACAAATGAATGGCAATACAGCTTTAACCCAAATACTAGGAGAATATGAAGGTGGAATGCGCGGGGTAATGCGCCGTGTCCTCGAGAGCCTAAGAAATCCCAGCCAAACAACACCCGAAATCCCCATTCTCGAGACGAAGCAACCTAAAGAACTGCGGCTGAAACTCGAGCCAGAACTGTACGCCAAACTCGAGCAACATGCCATTAAAAACGAGATAAGTTTAGAAATCAGCATTTTAGAGATTCTTCGGGCTACAATGCTTTAATGCTGCCAACTCGAGCCTACTTGTACGCCCATCCAGCAAAACACAGTTTGTCACCAATGATGCACAATGCCGCCTTAGAAGCCCTTGGTATCAAAGCTCGGTATGAGGCAAAGGATATAACACCGATTGAGCTTTTGGCAGCACTCGAGGAATTATGCCATTCAGGAGCTTGGGGAATAAACCTGAGCATTCCGCATAAAGAAACGGTGCTTGAGTATTTGGATTTGGTCACACCCGAAGCCAAAACAATCGGTGCAGTCAACACGATTGTGGTTAAAAATGGGTTACTCGAGGGACACAACACCGATGCTTACGGTTTTATGCGCTCACTAGAAGAAGAAAACATAGAAGTTAAAGGCTCGAGAATCCTAATTCTAGGGGCAGGTGGGGCAGCCCGAGCCGTGGCATACGGACTCAAACAAGCAGGGGCAACTATACTTATTTGGAATCGCAGTGTAGAACGCGCCCAAGCCTTAGCCGCAGAATTTAATTTACAACTTGTTGAAACCCATTTTTTACCCGCCAGTATTCGCACCGCAAACGGTTTAATCAACACCACCAGTGTTGGACTCGAGCAGCCGCATAGTTCGCCAGTTTCGGCGGATTTACAACCCAAAGACTGGGTTTGCGATATTGTTTACCGACCACTGGAGACCAAGTTCTTAAAAAATGCTCGAGAACACAACTTAAAAACCGTGGACGGACTAGGAATGCTAGTTCACCAAGGTGCAAAGGCATTTGAACTCTGGACGGGACAAACCCCAGACACAAATCTCATGCGCCGCGTTGCGTTACAAGCATTGGGTTTTTCATAAGTGCATGTCAGAATACAACCATGAAGCCGCAAACAATGGCAGAGAAAATTCTCTCAAAAAAAGGCAACAAAACTGTTTACGCCCTCGACTTAGCTGTGGTCGAAGTTGACAATGTAATGATTGTAGACAGCATTGCCGAAAGTGTAAT
>JBEGTV010000414.1:0-3107 GCA_041179225.1 Deinococcota bacterium
TGGTAATCGTCAGACCACTGCCATCAAGCAAAGGAAAAGTGAGTGTTCCGGTATTGAGGATGCCATATGTTTGCTCACCAATAATAGCCCCGCGTTTAGCACCTTGTAACAACGCTGGAGTGATTTCGGCACAACTGGCACTTTGTTTATCCACCAGCACAGCAACACTTCCCATAAAATTAGCCACTTCAGATACCGAAGCTCGAGCGCCCGTTGAACCTGTGACCACACCATTGTTATACACATATTGATCACGTTTGGTTTTGCCTTCAAAAATCACGCCTGTCCGACCCATTAAAGCCCCAGCCACACTCAGACAATTGGTGGCTGCACCACCAGCATTGCTGCGAAGGTCAAGCACAAGGCTTTTCGCGCCATTCTTAACAGCTTGGTTAATGAGTTTATGGGTCAAATCAGCCACTTGTGGCGGTACATAATCAGGAATACGAATAACGGCGACACTCGAGGGAACACCAGTTGGTTTTTGTAAACTTGGTAGGCGCGGCACAGTCGCCAGTTTACCCATTGCTTTAACCTCACGGTTCTGACCCGCCCGCCGTACTGTCATACTAAATTCACGTCCACCACGAACCTCATCGCGCAAAGCCAAACTGCTCTGCTCGTCGCCAATAGGCAAAGGCTTACCATTGAGTGCCACAATCATGTCACCTCGAGTTAAACCCGCACTTTCAGCCGCCATGCTTGGCAAAACATCAGTGATTAAACGCCCATTACTTTTGCTGCGGTACACACTGACAATTCCCAGAACAGGAAAACTCCCACCTTGTCCACTACGAGCGCGTTGCGATTCAGTAAACTGCACTGGATTCTCAAAAAAAGTATGCGGGTCTTGCAGTTGATCAAGCATTTTTTCAATAATAGGATGTGCCACACTGCCCGCACAAGCCGAACCTAGACTTGAGCAAGCTTTTTGTAAATCAGTCCGACCAGCAGCAAGCACACCATTTAATTTCTCGAGAGAAAAACCATAATACTGCTCGAGTAAAAGCGCACTGGTTTGCTCAAAAACTTGTTCAGCCACACTATTTCCTTTGGGGGCTGGAGCGCAAGCCGCAAAGAAAATAAGACCAATGAGGGCAATTCTTTTCATCATTTTAGCCTAGCACAGCCCAAAGATTTTGTAACGCCACTGATGCTATTGTGTTCATATGTACCAAAAAGACCTTCGTGCCTTGGATGCACTCGAGTTACTACCGCGTGTAATTCATGATGCCGATGAAGTCAACCCGACTTTTAAGGCACTCAATGCCGAACTAAGCGGACCACTCTGGGCAGAAGCCCCCGCCAATTGGCTTGGCAGAGTCACGGCTCGAGCCGAAGATGCCCTAGGCAGCATTTATCTCGTACCACCCTTTAAGATGAAACGCCTGATGCCCCTGATGCGCCAAATGCAAGACTATGGGGTGATCGCGGCTGGAATTGACTTTGCGATGCTCGAGAATGCCGCCGAAACCCGTCCACGAAGCGCCGCCGAACTCGGCGAATTAAAAGCTGCCGCAGGCGTACCATTTGTGATCGCTGGCATCCTCGACCCACGCGACGCAGAACTAACAGCCGAAGCAGGCGCAGATGCGATTATTGCCTGCTCGAGCTTAAGCAGTATTATCGGCGGTCCCAGCCTACCTAGTCTGGTCGCCGACATCCGCGATGCAATAGGAGACACGCTCCTATTTGCTCGCGGCGGCTTAAGAAGCGGTTCGGACGCACTTCGTTACATTGCCCTAGGCGCAGATGCCGTGGTTGTCCCCGGAAGCCTCAACCCGCACCGTATCCTCGAGGAATTTGTCCAAGGAATGCGGTGGAGTGGTTGCTCGAGCCTCGCAGAAATCAATTATGACCTGATTTTTCAACCCATGTTCACAGATTGATGCTGTGAATCACGGAGCATAGCCTGATAGCACTCCAAATACGAGCCAAAGCTGATAGCCTCGAGACGATGAGAATTTTGGTACAATCAGCCATGCAGCTTCAAGCTCGAGAAAGCCAACAGCCCCAAGCCATGAGTCTTGAGGTAACATGATTTTATATCAAGACCTAAATCTGAAAATTCCGTCCGAGTCCGAAGATTACAGGATTTGTTCTGATTTTGTGGTTGAGAAAATAGAAAAAATCATGCAGTCAGCAATGGACTCTGGGCGCAACAAAATTTTGATTAACACCAATCTTAAACTTGGTATTCCAATGGAAAATGTCAATAAAATTGCAGGACCTTTTATTGAAGCCTGGGCATTTGAAATTTTTGATGATGTGCTACTCAACTCGAGCAACCCATACCAGTTAATCAATGTTGAAGCTGGTAAGCGCCTAAACATGGCAGATGTGGTCTTACAATTTGGGTTTACAAGAAAACGTCAAAGTGCCGTAACTGGTCATGTGGATGTCAAAGCCACCTCGGTAGACATCAAAAATAGTGGAAAATCTCCGAACATCACTTCTTTTGCTCGGATTCGTACTGCGTACTTAGACGACCCAGATTACATTTTTATCATTCTCTCTATTAAGCATAAGGTCTACAGCAAGAAAGACGAACAATCCCAAATGATGATGGGTGTGATGGAAGTCGTGGGTTTCAAAGCATATGACCTCAAGTACATTGCCGAAACCGACATCAGCTTAAACCCAGCCTTGGGCAGTGGACAATTACAAATTCGGGATATTCACTATGTTGGTTTGCAGCACCGCAACGTCTGGGAGTTCTGTCAGATGCTCGACAAAAAATTTATGGCAAGCAAAAAAGGCTTTGCTGACTGGCAAAAATACGCCAAGCAATTTGAATGGGTCAAAACATGAACCGTTTAGATTTACGTTGCGGTGATGCTATAGAGTTAATCAAGCAACTCGAGGACAACAGCATAGATGTGGTGATTGCCGACCCGCCGTATAATCTTGGTAAGAATTACGGTAATAACTTTGACTCCAAAGGCTTTGAAGATTACCTCGAGTTTTCGCTAAACTGGTTACGCCAAGCCAAACGGGTCTTGAAACCAACTGGCACAATTTATGTTTTTATGGGCGTTCGGTTCATTTCTTATATTTATAAAATACTCGAGACTGACCTAAAATTACACTTTAACAGTTGGATTGTT
>JBEGTV010000415.1:0-3104 GCA_041179225.1 Deinococcota bacterium
GCATCGCAACCCATGCCCGTCCAATTCTCGAGTTATCAAGGCGCGTTACAAAGACTGCGACTGCCGCCACCACAACCAGAATTAAGACGTAATACATGGTTAATTGCATTTGAAAAAATGGGATTCCAGTGGCTTCCGATAATGGCACGGTAATAAACGCTAACGGACTATTTTCAGGGTTCGGTGCAATTCGCACCCCTTGCGAACCATTGGTGATGTTAATGGGTTTATTTAAGTTATTTGCCAGTACCCGAATCACTTCGCCTAAACCAAGCGTAATAATGGCTAAGTAATCGCCTTTGACTTTAAGAACAGGTAAACCCAAAAGCGCTCCGAAACCAGCCGCCACAAAAAGCGCCAAGGGAATAAAAACAAAAACCAAATTGCCATTTAATGGAAAATTATTTCCAGCAATAAACTCATTGGCTTGTGAACCCGCAAAAATCGCCCAGAGGTACGCACCCACGGCAAAAAACGCGGCATATCCAAGGTCAAGTAGACCCGCAAAACCAACCACCACATTTAAGCCCAAGGACATGGCAGCAAAAATACAAATTGTAACTGCGACTTGTAAATACAGCGAATTGGTAAAACCAATCATCGGAATGCCAATTGCTAACACAAGCACAAAAACTGCAATTTGGGCAACTCGAGAGACTTTCCAAGAACCCGCAAAGTAGAGGTTTAAGCAAAAGTACATCACGACTGGTGTCACAAAGTAACTTTCGATACCGTTTTTTTGCAACACCATAAAGTACGCCACCAAGCCACTAATGACTGTGGAAGCCAGCAATAACACACTTTTATCGTTAGAAGTTTGGGTCATACTTTTTCAGCCACCGCCTTTCCAAGTAAACCGGCTGGCTTAAAAATCAGAATCACAATCAGTAAGCCGAACGCCACAATGTCCTTGTATTCCGTCCCAATTTGTTCGTTGGTCATGAGTGGCAAATACGTTCCCGCCAGTGTCTCGAGTAAACCAAGTAGTAAACCCCCAACCACTGCACCCGGAATACTGCCAATTCCGCCCAGTACAGCCGCCGTGAATGCCTTAAGACCCGGAATAAAACCCATGACAGGAGATGCCACACCGTACTTTAGAGCGTAAAGCACACCAGCCACACCACCCAATGCACCACCAATAAAAAAAGTTAAAACAATGATATTAGAAACATTGATTCCCATTAAACTACTAGTGGCTTGGTCTTGGGCAACCGCACGGATAGCCCTTCCTAAATTGGTATAATTAACCAAGTAAATTAAGCCCGCTAACATCACCATCACGACTACAAAAACAGTGACAGTCTTATAATTGATTTGCATAAACCCAAAATCAAATTGTTGCGAGAAAAATTCAAACCCACCACTGGACGGGAACGGACGATTTGGATTAGCAGGGTTAAGAATAAGTCGCATGACATCTATTAGAAGTAAACTCATGCCAATTGCTGAAATAAGTGGAACGAGCTTCGGAGCGTTTCGTACACGCAAAGGACGATATGCTACTCGCTCAATCCCTACCGCTAATGCCCCCGCTACTGCCGCCGCCACCACAATTGCAATAATAACTTGAATTAAAGCATGTAAACCTGTTGGCATTAAAATTGCAGTAATTAACTCCACACCAACCACCGCACCAACCATAAAAATTTCTGAATGGGCGAAGTTAATAAACTCGAGAACCCCATAAACCATGGTGTAACCAAGTGCAATCACCGCGTACATTAAACCAATGGATAAACCATCCACAATTGTGGGCGGTAATAACCCCCAAAACAACTCTGCTGACATAATCACCTCTTTAAGCCACTTGCTGCTGTTATTAGCTACTGGCGAACAAACACTTTTTAATTATTTTCAAAGATTTCTCGCGTATCAAATAACCCTTTCGCCTCGATAAACGACAAAAGGACGGGTTTCCCCGTCCTTAATTGTGTTTGTTGCTTATTACTTCAGTTCTGGGAGCGGTGCGGCGACGCTAACAATTTTGTTGACTTTGTTGTTATCGTAGTTGTTTTGGGCAGCCACAATCACGTATTTTGCAACTGGCAAATCGCCACGGTTGTTAAAGCTAATTGCACCAGTAATACCTTGGAATTTGACTTGACGGACAGCAGCAGCTACGGCTTCACGGCTTGGTTTGCCTTTCTTGGCAGCCGCAGCAATTGCACGGATGACCACACGGGCAGAATCGTAACCATAAGCGGCGTACCCTTCGGCGCTGACATCAAATTTCTTGTTGTAACGTTGAGCAAAGCCTTTAGCGGCTGGTAAGCTCGAGATTGGCACTGCTGTGGTGGTAAAGAAGACATTCTTCATGTCGCCACCAAGGGCTTGAAGATCAGAGCCATCCAAGCCGTCGCCGCCAACGAATGGTACGTTAATACCACGGGCGCGCATTTGCTTTAAGAGTGGACCTGCTTGGTCGTAAATACCAGCGTAGTACACAACATCTGGTTTTTCTGCACCAGCACGATTCAAAATCGAAGCGAAATCGCGTTCAGAAGCCTCAATACCAATTGGAGTAGTGCTTGCACCAAGGGCTTTAGCACGGGCATCAAATGCAGCAGCTAAACCTTCGCCATAAGCAGTCTTGTCGTTAATCACGTAGATTTTCTTGGCTTTCAGGGTGGTGACCACATAATCTGCACCAGCTGGACCTTGAACATCGTCACGACCACAAATGCGGCTTGCCACATTAACGGTTGACTTACGGTCTGTTACCAGTGGATTGGTATTGGCTGGGGAAACCATCGCCAAACCAACACGAGCATACACTTCGCTCGAAGGAATCGCCACACCCGAGTTCAAATGACCAACAACACCAAGAATATCGGAATCATTAATCATGCGGTTAGCGTTTGCCACACCTTGTTCAGCTTTGGCTTGATCATCAAATGGAGCGTACTCGAGCTTAAAGCCGAGGGCAGTGATTAGTTTACCTTCATCATCAATTGCCAAACGCACACCGTTACTGATAGCCACACCGAGCTTACTTTGACCACCGCTAAGTGGGGTTTGCGAAGCAATTTTAATCACACCTTTGTTCTGAGCTTCTGCGCCCATTGCAAGGGCTGCCAATACTGCCAAACCAACAAAACGTT
>JBEGTV010000416.1:0-3085 GCA_041179225.1 Deinococcota bacterium
CAACACCAATTGGCGCAGTGCATTGGATGAAATCACCACTGATTACCATGAATTGGCAGTGCCGACTCGAGTGGCAGATTTAATTCTGGCTCGGGTTGTGCGTTTGCCAAAAAACACGCAACTGATTCTGGGCGCAGCCAGCGTTTTAGGTGAAGGTTTGGAATTGTCGGTACTAGCCGTCTTGACTGGTTTTTCTGATTCCGAAATGCTCGATGCCTTAGAAATTCTCGAGCAAGCCAATATCATACGTGCTGGGCGATTCGAGCATGACTTACTGCGCCAGAGTATCTATAAGAACTTATCCGAAACTCGTCGTCAGCACTGGCATTTAGCGGCTGCCAAACTGGACTTAGGGCATTTACAACAAGCCGAGCATTACTTAAAAGCGGGACAGCCCAAGGCAGCCTTGCCGCTCTTGGTCGCAGAAGGCATGGCAAAACGCCAAATTGGTTTACTACAAGAAGCCAGACAGGTTCTATTGCGGGCGCATCACCTTGATTCAAAGCGAATGGATATTCTGGCGACCCTAGCCGTATTGCACAATCAACTCAATGACCCAATAACGGCTGCACAGAGTGCCAACCTTGTATTAAACCAAAGTAACAACCCAGAAAACCGCGCCAATGCCTTTAGTGTTCTTGCCAGCCAAGCCTACAATACAGGTGATTTAAGCCATGCCGCTCAACAAATTGAAGAAGCTCTAAGGTTATCTGAGCAATTTGAGCGCTTTGATGCCAATCTCGAGGAAGTGGCTTTTGATATTTTTGAAGCCCAACAACGATTCTCTGAATGTATCATGATGCTGCAAAAAGCCAGAATCCGTTTAAGTCAGCAAGGTGAAAGTGGCGATTTAGCCATCATCGTCTCGAGTTTAGCGGCTGTTTATGATGACACAGGGCGTGAAGTCGAAGCCTTACCGCTTCATTTTGAAGCCCTAGCCATTGCCAAACGCAGCCAAGCCCGCTACGCCCAAGTCAATGCCAGTATTCAAATGATGTGGGCATTAAGAAATGCCAATCGTGCCGAAGAAGCTGTGCTGATTGCCGAAGAAGCCCTAAAGTTAGATGAATTTGGCAATTCTGAGTATTTACGCAATGGACTCGGGGCTTCACTGATCCACCTAAAACGTTTTGAAGAAGCCGTGACTCAATATGAACACAATGCTAAACATGGAAATTCAACCACCCAAGCCCTCGCTTGGGGAAAACTGGCAAACCTCTATGATCTGCTTGGGCAACCAGAAAACAGAGACCACGCCGTTTGGCAATCTTTTGAGAATGCCAAAAAAACCCAAGTGCCTTTTGCCCAAATACGGGCTTGTATTGCCGTACTAAAATATGGTTCAGACCTTCAACTCGAACAAATCCTACCTTTGGTGCGTGGTAAGAAAAGTCCAGACCCCAATGCCCAAGCCGAGTTTGAAGCTGCGATCAAAGCACGCGGAATCAGTCTTGCATGAGCCAATCAATCAGCTTTGCATGAGCCATCTTTTTAATCCTAATCGAATTCCTGTCGAAATACTCATCTCGAGCCGTTAGCCTTTACAAATGCTCGTTCGTCGTGTCTCATTGTATTTATTGCGCGAGTCTGTGCCTTTGTATTTTGTTGGCGTACTGACCATTTTGGTACTCTTAATACTCGATTATTTTGCGACCCTGATTGGTTTTTTTATTCGCAACAATTCGCCAATTGGTTTAATTCTGCAAAATGTGGCAGACCGAATCCCATTTTTTTTGTCCTATATGATCGCTCCATCGCTTGCTTTTGCCATTCCAGTTGGCTTAGGGCGACTCGGTAAGGACTCAGAATTAAAAGCCTTATTTGCACTTGGAGTGCGTCCAACTTGGATGCTTTGGGTATTTGTTGTTTTTGGCTTGTGTGTTACAAGTTTTCAGTTTTACAGCACCAATGTCTGGCAACCAACAGCAGATGAGCGTTTCAAAACCAGTTTTTCTAAACTCTTTAATTCCGAACCTAGCACCACTCAAGAACTAAAAAGTTTTGCCAGTCCAGACGGAAAAACTTTATTTCATGCGGGAACAGTTTCTCCTAAGCCCGAGGATAAAAAAGTTGCTGATTTGTACGGCGTTGCCGTAATTACCGAAGAAGGCACTTTTACAGCAACCCGAGGCACTTGGGATGCCAGAGCCAAAACTTGGCAGTTATTCACCGTTTACCATACCGATAAGACTGGTAAACTCGAGGGAGTCCCCCAAGTGCGTAAAGAATTTACGTTCCAAGCTGCCCTCGAGCCGGATGCAAAATTACCTGAGCATCTGAGTTTACCTGAACTGGCTAAACGCGCCGAAAGTACCACCCAAAGTGTACAAGAGCGCTACATCGCCAATTATCATTTTCAGCGCCGTTTTGCCGACCCGCTGGCTGCCCTGATGATGGCATTGCTAGGCGCAGCCGTTGGTTTAACCATTTCTAGCCGAGCCACAGGATTCTTAGTTACCATTGTGGTTGTGGCAGTCTACTGGGGCATGTGGATGACTGGTCAGCAGTTAGCGAGTTCGCAAGCCGTGCCGTTCTGGTTCGCGGCTTGGCTACCAACGATACTATTTTCCATTGGCACACTGGTGGCTTTTCGGAGGTTATCATGACTCCTGCGCGAGCCATTCCCAAAGAATCCGCACCTCGTCCGCCTCGGATTACCAAACTTGACTGGTATTTGATTCTCGAAATTTTGCCTTGGTTGCTGAGCGGTTTAATTGTTGTGGTGCTGGTCTTAATTTTAGGTGCAATGGTTGCTCAAGCCGCCGAAATTCTTTCCAAAGGTGCAAATCCGTTGTTGGTGCTGCAATTTATGGCATTTAACATTCCAGATATGATGTCACGAGCCTTACCACTTGCCATGCTTTTTGCGGTTTTAATGGGCTTAAGTCGTTTAACCCAAGACAGCGAATTAAAAGCCGCCATCGTCAGTGGTGTACCGCCAACCCGTTTGGTATTTCCTGTGCTGGCAATGGGAACTGTTGTGGCACTGTTATCGTTTATCAATGCCGAAACAATTAAGCCAAGGGCATTCACCGAAGCCCAACGGGTTTTTAAGGATATTGTCCTGTCCAATCCTAAAATTGTG
>JBEGTV010000417.1:0-3078 GCA_041179225.1 Deinococcota bacterium
AGAGCCAGCGAAGTTTCCAAAGTCACAATAAACGATGATAAACGGGTGCGATTAACAATCGTGCCGTTCGCAAAACCGACCAATAACCCAACTGTTAAGGCAAGAAAAATACCCGGTACAATCGGCAATTTATAATACCCAACCCAAATCGAAATAACCATCGAACTGGCTGCTAAAACTGAACCAACTGACAAATCAAGCTCGCCAGCAATCATCAACAGCCCAACTGGAATAGCGATAATCCCAAGTTCAGCTGCCACATTAAGCCAACTGGCACTTCCTGGGGCGGACAGAAAACCAGACCCACCAGAGATTGCAAAGAACACAAAAACACCAACCGTACCAATGAAAGCCCCAGCTTCTGGACGGCGAGCCATGCGGGTTAATGCCGAAATAAGTGAATTTGGAACGTTGGGGGTTATCTCTTGTTTTTCCATAAATTTATTATCCGCCAAACAAACGACGGGAGGAGTCAAGCACTCACTCCCGCCGAGAAAGGATTTAGTTCGCGCCGCGAATACCAGCTTTTGCACCCTCGAGAACCTTAGCTGCGTTTTGTTTAGTGACCAGAAGCGGTCCGGTTAAAATTGCATTGTTAGCGGGTAATAATCCCCATTTGGCGTATTGGAATGCCATTGTTGCAGCATAAAAACCTTGTAAGTAAGGTTGTTGGTCTACAGCAAACAGCATTTGTCCGTCTAGGACACGTTGAATTGTTGGTACAGAAATATCGAATGTGCTGAGTTTGACTTTGCCTTCTTTGTCTGCGCCTTTAATCGCTTCAAAGGCGTAATCACCGGTACTTGTACCGACGGTGATGATCCCGTCAATTTTAGCATCTGAAATCAGTGCGCCTTTAATCGCTTGGGTGACAGAACTTGGGTTGCCAAAGGTAGAAGACGGTAGTTGCAAGGTTTTGGCTGTACCACCGCCAGACTCCAAACCTTCTTTAACTCCATTGCAGCGAGTCTCGAGATTAATTGCACCAGGTACGGTATTGACACAAATCACGTTTTTAACCCCAGCTTCGATAAAGGCTTTACCCGCTACTTCGCCAGCCAGTTTTTCGTCTGTCCCAACGTATTTAAGTGCGCCGTCGGCTTTCATTGTGGCAGTGCCTGTATTGTACAAGAACAACGGAATCCCGGCTTTAGAAATAGCAGCCAGACCAGGAGTTTGACTACCAGGTAACCAATTTGCCGAGACCACGGCGGCGGGTTTACGTGCCAGTGCCGTTTGGTTCAAACGTGCCATATCTGGACCAAAATTATCGTAGTTTTTTGGACCTAAGTATTCGACGCTACCACCATACGCCAACATTGCTTTGCCAGCGTCTTTTGCACCCCTTGACACGGCAGTCCAAAACGTATCGGACGGACTACCACCAAGAACGATTACCAGTGTTTTAGCGTTTTGAGCGCTGGTTGTCGTGGTTAAGGCTGCAATTCCGAGGGCAAGAACCGATACGACACCAACACCGATTAACTTCAACTTCTGATTCATAGATTTCTCCTTCCTTTGCTCTAGCCAAAAGAAAATTGGGAACGTTCCCAAAGTCAAGCAAAGAATAAAAATTTGGATCTCAGCGAGTGTAGCACGGCTTCTTCAAAAAATGCAAGCCATCCTTAAAATAGCCTCATCAAACTTCAGATTTCAAAAGCGCCTGCAAAGCGTTGTAGTGCAAGTTCACTGCTTTCGATTGGGTAGGCTTCTAAACCCACCACGCCAGCATAACCAACTTCGCGCAGCACCTTCGCTAAAAATGAATAATTGATTTCACCAGTGCCAGGTTCGTGTCGCCCAGGCACATCCGCCACATGAATATGCCCAATATATGGGTGATACGCCCTGAGTAAATCAGCTACATTACCTTGCTCAAGTGAAGTATGGTAAATATCAAAAAGAATCTTGACTTGCGGACTGCCAACTTCCTTAACCAAGTTGACTGCATTCTCAATTAGATTAATTGAATACCCCGCATGGTCTACTTTGGTATTCAGTACCTCGAGACAATAAACAATGTTACTACCCGCCGCCAATTGAGCAATTTTACATAACGACTTATAAGCAGTTATCCAATGGGTAGCAGGATCAGTCGGAATGCGATGCGTGACTTTACCACCCTCCCCAAGCTCACCCCCATGAATAATCAAAACATTAGCATTTAATTGCTTAGCAACTTGAGTTGATTCAGCAACTCCAGCCACGTAAATAGCAGCATCATCGGGATGCACCAAACTACCAGCTTGGGTCGCCGAGAAACCCGCCATTGGTAACAGCTCGAGTTGCGACAAATTACGCCCCTTCCAGCCCCAGAATTCGACCAAAAAACCAGCTTGAGTAATTTTTTGGACCCGCTCCTCAAAAGGTAACTCGAGAAACAGGGTATCGGCACAAACAGATAATTGGAACATACTAACCTCCGAGTTTGTAATCTACCAAAAAACTGTTCCCAAACATGAGCCTCCGAAAACGATGATATTTCATTCTTTCAGAGGCTCTATCCCGAACAAAACCTCTGATTTTTATTTGACATTGCTGATGTCTATTTCGGCGGTTCTCGAGTTATGCCAGTAAAACCTGAGCTTTTAGGTTCAATTCCTTTTTCGACTTCAATTAAAGCCCGCAATTGCAATTCTTGGTTGGCTTGTAATTCGAGACTAAACGAAGTATCCCTCGAAGCAAAATAAGCCCAATCAGATATTCGGCTCGAGATGCCATCTTGGTCAAGAAAAGATAATCCACCCAGTCCATAAATTTCGATAGGGGCTTTGGTAATGTTCTTGACGGTAAAGTACAGAACCATCCAACGTCCACCTTCGGGGGCAGTGCTGCCATCAAACCAAGGGGCAGTTGTGTACTCGAGGCGGTCAAGTTTGAAATTGGTGCGCCCAGGGTAATAGACACCATATTGGGCTGGGAAAAACGATAAAACACTCGAGCCGTCCGCCACGCTTGGGTCAGCAAACGGGGCTGGAATCGGAATGATTTTACCACGCAAGTCAAAACGCCAGACTGTATTGTTGCAGTCATCTACGATTAACTTGGGTAAACTGACATCGCTATCTAGGACAATTC
>JBEGTV010000418.1:0-3077 GCA_041179225.1 Deinococcota bacterium
TGTTTAGTATTGACAGTGTGATTACGGCGGTTGGCATGACCACCATCGTTCCAGTCATGGTGATTGCCGTTGTTGTTTCGGTAGGGATTATGCTCTTTGCTTCTGGTGGAATTTTTGGTTTTGTGAATAAGCACCCGAGTGTCAAGATTCTGGCGTTGTCGTTCTTACTCTTAATTGGTTTTACTTTAATTGCCGAGGCATTTGAAGTCAAAATTCCCAAGGGTTATGTTTACTTTGCAATGGGCTTCTCGGTGATGGTTGAATTCCTAAACATCCGCGCCAGTACCCGCAACAAGGCTAAGCCAGTCGAACTGCACCAACCGATTGTTGAGGACAGTGCTAAACCCGTTTAATCTCAAACCATGAAAAAGCGCACAGCCTGTGGCTGTGCGCTTTTTGTTAGCCTTAAATATCTACTTTAGCAAAGACTGCATTTTCTTCGATAAAGGCTCGGCGTGGGGCGACTTCTTGTCCCATTAAGTCCTTAAAGCATTCATTTGCCTCGAGTGCATCCACGATTGTCACCAACTTCATGGTGCGGGTAGCTGGGTCTAGCGTGGTTTCCCAGAGTTGCTCGGCGTTCATTTCCCCAAGCCCTTTGTAGCGCTGGATTGAGATGTTGGTTTTGTCATTCAGTTCTTCTAAGCGTTTTTTCAGTGCTTCTTCATTGAAAATATATTCGCCTTTGCGTCCCACCGATAATCTGTATAAGGGTGGTTGGGCAATGTACAAGTACCCCGCTTCGATAATAGGGCGTAAGAATCGGTAGAAGAAAGTCATTAAAAGTACACTGATGTGACTGCCGTCCACATCGGCATCGGTCATGATCACAATGCGGTGATAACGCACATTGGCAAGGTCAAAATGGGCATTGTCGCCAGTACCTTGCACACCAGCACCAATTGCGGCAATCATGCTGCGGATTTCGGTGTTTTTGAGGATTTGGGTAATCTGGGCTTTTTCGACGTTTAGCACCTTACCGCGTAAGGGCAGTACAGCTTGGAATTTTTTGTCGCGTGCGCCTTTGGCTGTTCCACCTGCCGAGTTTCCTTCGACTAAGAGCAATTCGGATTCGGCAGGGTCAGAGCTTTGGCAGTCGGATAATTTACCCGGCAAGTCATCGGACTCGAGCGGATTTTGCCGACGAATAATATCTTTGGCTTTACGAGCAGCATCCCTAGCGCGGGCAGCATCGCCAGCTTTTTCGGCAATGGCTTTACCGACTTTGGGGTTTGCTTCGAGAAATTCGGCTAATTTATCCGAGACCACGCGGCTGACCGCCATTTGTGCTTCTGGGTTAAGGAGTTTCACTTTGGCATTCGATTCAAATTGTGGATCGCCAAGTTGTACGCTGACCACAACATTTAAGCCCTCGAGCCAATCGTCGCCAATTGGTTCAACTGCGCCTTGTTTAAGGATATTTTTGTCTTTCAGGTACTTATTTAAGATTCGGGTGTAAGCGGTGCGAAAACCAGTCATGTGTGTACCGTGGTCACGGTTGGTGATCATGTTGGCATAGGCAAGTAAATTGGGGGTGTAACCAGTGCTGTGAATGAGACCAACTTCGACTTTCATTTCGTCGTGTGAACCACTCAGTAAAATTGCAGGTTCGTACAAGATTTTATCGTCTCCGACAAGGCTACGGGCGTAAGCTGCGACTCCACCTTTTTCAAAGAACGTCTCGGTTTTGTGGTGTCCGTCGCGTTCATCGGTGAGAATAATTTTTGTGCCACCAACCAAGAAGGACAATTCGCGTAACCTGCGCCGAATTCGAGCATAATCCCAATGCGGCACAATGTCTTTGAAAACCACAGGGTCTGGCTTAAAGCTAACACTCGAGCCGTTGCGTCCAGCTTCGTTTGTACCAATAATATGTAGCGGTTCGGTCAGCACACCACTTTCAAACATAATGCGGTACAGGTCTTTACCCTTGCGAATATCCACCCGTAAAAAAAGCGATAAAGCATTGACGACTTTTGCACCAACGCCGTGTAAACCGCCCGAGACTTTATACGCACCATCATCGAACTTACCACCCGCGTGCAAGTCGGTAAAAGTCACTTCGACTGCGGGACGACCCCCTTCAGAAGCCATTGCATCCACTGGGAAACCACGTCCGTTATCGGTGATGGTCACAGATTCATCTTGGTGAATGGTGACTGTGACTGTATCGGCAAACTTGGCTTGAACTTCGTCTATGGCGTTATCAATGATTTCTGAGAGCAACTGATGAAAACCATCTATGCCTGTACCGCCTTGCAAATACATACCCGGGCGTTTACGAACCCCATCAAGCCCTTTTAAGACCTTGATATTATCGGCAGTATAATTATCAGCCCCTTCGCTCAGTTCAGCTTCTGAAAGCGGGGCGCTTTCCACGATGTCCTCGAGTGGCGGCAAGTTCTTAAAGTCGTCGTTGTTCTCAAGCGGATTTGTATTTTCTGACATTGATTTCCTCTTTTCTGCGAAAATTCTCGTGATTGGCTTAACGCATTTCGTTCAGCACAGAATTATACCTTAAAATCCTGCTCGAGTCAAGCAAATCTGATGCGTGTAGCACAGTGTTCTTGAGGCTTTTGTGGGGTATTCTTACTTAAACTCCAATTGATTCAGTTTCAACTTCTCTAAAACTTGTAAACTCGAGTCTGAACGCCTCAATAAGCTGTTTTTTCACCTCAAGCATCGGAACTTCATAACCCAATAATTTTTGCAAACTGGTCATTTGGGTATCCTGCAAACCACATGGCACGATCAGATCAAAGTCGGCTAAGTTGGTATTGATATTCAGTGCTAAACCATGAATTGCCACATTTTGCTTAATGGCTACGCCAATACTGCCGATTTTATCGTCTCCGACATACACACCAGCATAACCGGGGTTCGGACGAGCTTGCAGACCATACTGAGCTAAGACCCAAATCTGCACATCCTCGAGCCGCCGCAAAAAATCACGGACTTTACGACCAACCCTAAAAATGGGGTATGCCACTAACTGCCCAATCCCATGATATGTGGCTGTGCCGCCGCGTTCGGTGGCAATCACATCTATTCCAAGCCGCGCTAAAGTTCCTATAGGG
>JBEGTV010000419.1:0-3064 GCA_041179225.1 Deinococcota bacterium
TATACTTGGTTTTAACCGCAAACCCACCTAGCCCCATTCGTCCGACACAAACCGAGGTCGCATCAAGTTGTGCCGACTCCCAACCATCGGTTAAATATGCGGCTTTTAACAAGGTGTCCCACTCGAGTCTTTTGTTATAATCATGAAACACCGCAAAGACCTCAGCGCTAGGTGCAGCAATGACAGCAGTGATTGACCCATGAGGCATTCGTGTTCCTTTTACTCGGCTTGAAAAAACTGAGTTCTCGAGAGCAATAATTTGTTGCTGCTGTCAGATACCCGTAGCTCGAGGCTGTGTTTGCCTTTCTCGAGGGCGGGAAGTTTAGCAATGTAGGGAATGGTTCGGCTTTCGGCAACCACAGCGTTGTCAAGCAGGTACTGCACTTTGTCTGGCAATGGTTCAAAAGTTTTAATCCAAGCCGTGACCTCAAAGGGGAAACGTGCCAAAATTTTATTGGGAAATCGGCTTGGCATGACGGTCGGTTCTAGCGCCTCGTTATGAATAAAAATTGGATTTGATAATATGGTTTTCATCGCCTCGAGTTTTGTACCAACCAACTGATAATTGTTACGCCTTTCGGCAGCCCTTGAAGGGGTGATGTACTTGGAGCGAATCATGTCTATGTCGAGCCAGTTAATGTTTTTGATGCGTGGGTAACGCTGGGCAACGCCCCAGTAGAGCATCTTCATTTTCTGGACTGCATAATCGCTGTAATCGCTGCTTGGAGTCAGCAGTGTTTCGTGGCTGGCAGCGTATTCGCTAATTTGAATCGGGTGACGACTAGCGTACTTTTGATAAATTGGTTTTAATTGGTCGAGTGGTGAAACCCTTAAATTATTTTGTTTGATGTCACCATTGGCAAAAGGTGTGCTGTACATCGAAACACCGACCCAATCCACATATTTTTCGCCCGGGTAATAGGCATCCAGCACCTCGAGCCGACTTGCCATTGGCATCCAGACGATCACCGCATTGGGGGCAATGTTATGAAAAGTATTGGCAACCAATCTAAATTTTTGGATGTACAGGGCAGGGTTTTTGCTCCATTCGTTGCTCGGGTCGTTGAATTCACCCGCAAAACGAATAAAGGTCGGTACACCCGAATTTCGCACGGCTTTGGCAAACGGCTCGAGAACATCTGCGCCTATTTGTGCCAGTGGAGTGCTGGGTTCGATTGCCAAATGCACCATGCCGTTTGCTTTTCGTACTGCATTGTAAAAGCGTGTCGGGAAGAATGGACGGCTGGCATTGCCTTGGCTGGGTTTAATCAGTTTGTGATAGCGAAAATAAACCGCGAATCTCGAGCCAAAGCGGTTGGGTAAACGCAACTGGTCACGTTCATCTATTCCTGTTTCATCCACATACATGCCCATCAAGACACCATTATTAGGCTCGAGCAGGGCAAGTTTGGCGGCTTTTTGGACGGGTTGCCAAATATAGACTTCGCCTTGTTGCCGAAACGGGTTAGTACGGTTTTCTAAAGCCCGAGCGGTAATCAGGTCGTTTTTAGCGCGGTATTTGGCAATCGCTTGGTCAAAGGCTAGGGTGGCATTGTCATAATCTTCGAGTTTGGCATACGCCTCGCCGAGCCAGCGCCAATTGGCAGCCGTTGGATTTTGTTGCACCGCATTTTTGAAAGCGGTCGCGGCTGTGCGGTAATCGCTTTGCTGCATCGCAGTTTGCCCAGCCGCGTACCACTGGTCGGCATTGCGTTGTCCCAAGGCTAGGCTCGAGATAAAGAGTAAAATTAAAGCCAAACCAAAGCGCATAACATCAGTCTAAAGCAAGTTTAGTTATCTGGTTTGAGATTCGCCAATCACACTGGTAATCACGGCTTTATGGGCGCGTTTCTCGGCATACATTTGCACATCGGCTTCGGTCAAGGCTTGGTCTAGCGTGATATGGCTGGCTCGAGACCAACCGCCTGAAACACTGGGGAATTTTGTTCGTACCCGTTCGTACAGTTTGCCGCCGTTCGCCAGTCCTAAGTGCAATGCCACAAATTCATCGCCGCCGGTGCGGTATAAGCCGTCCTTGTCACGTACCGCTTCTTGCAAGGCAGCCACAAAGCCAAGAATGTACTCGTCGCCAGCTTTGTGTCCTTTGCGGTCATTGATGCGTTTTAAGCCGTCTAAATCCCAACTGGTTAAAAGGAGCGGTACGCCTTTGGTTTGGGCAGTGCTTTGGAATTTAGCAAAATCCTCGAGCAATGCCCGACGGTTGCCGATTTGGGTCAGTGTATCGGTGTTGACCGAACGCTCGAGTTCTTTGTGTCGGGCTTCGGCACTTTGAAAAAACCCTTGTAAAATCCAACCTAAAATCCCGTTTAAGGTCATGATCATCAGTCCAACCACCATTGGTTCTGGTCGGTTTGAAGGCAGGAGCGCCAAAATGACCACTGCCACAAGGTTTAGGGTCATACCCGCCCCGCCCCAAATAAAGGTGATACCAAAAGTAAAAGGTGCGACCAAAACACCATAAATAATGCCGCCAATGCCCAATAATTCCCAAGTTGTATGGCTGTAGGACATAAAAAGCACATTGAGAATCAGACCAAAAATCATTTGGGCAGCACTGGCGAGGTCTGGATTACGCGCTAAATTTGCGATACAAACGAAAGTCACCACCGCTTGAAATACCAAAAACAGACTGGTCTCAAGCCATAAAATCGGTTGAGCGAACCAGCCACCAAGCGAAGCCATTAGAATAGCCGCCCAAGCCCCCGTCCAGAACGAACGGTAAAGTGGGCTTTGCGAGGAGCTGGTCATGTAGCCTTTAAGATTCTTGGAATTCGATGGTAACAGCAGGGGCAATAAATCCAGCCGCTTTATGTGCGCTGTCACAAAAGGGTTTATTTTGACTATGCCCGCAGCGACATAAGCTAAATCGAGGTTTTTCGATTAACTGTTCACCATCAGCCGTGGTCAAGGTGTACGAACCATTGGTTTCAACCAGTATCGAACCGTTTTCTCGAATTGTTAGTTTCATAGCGCCTAGTCTACCCTAGGTGAGACTAGACTATACTGGTATCCATGCAACATTTTGTGATTAACCCAGCCGCCG
>JBEGTV010000420.1:0-3055 GCA_041179225.1 Deinococcota bacterium
GCGGCTAAGTGAGCCACGGCTTAACTTGAGGCGGTTAATCAGAGTGACAAATTTACTGCCACCGTTTTGTTGGTGTAGTTCGGCTAAAATTGGAATAATCCAGCGATGATGGCAGAGTTGAATAAGAATGATTTTCATACAGAATTTATTTTGAGAATACGCTATTGACAAAACGAAGTTTTTGTATAAAAATAGTACCTAAGTCAAGACGAATTGTCTGCAAGCTGAATAACATTTCAGTTTTTAGAATCACTTTGTTTTGTCAAAAAATTGCACCAAAAGGAGATCATCATGTCTATCAATCGCCTCGAGTCCCTAGGTTTCAAGCCCAGCGTTGTCGCCTCTACCAGTGTGGGTAATTTAGAAAATAGTATCAAATGGTACTCAGAGAAACTAGGTTTTGAACTGGTTTACAAAGTTGAAGAAATTGGTTGGTGTGAAATGACCACACCTGTTGCTGGTATAACCATTGGCTTATCGCAAGTTGAAAATCCAGAAACCAAAGGCACAGTTTTAACTTGGGAAGTTAGCAATGTTGCCCATACCCGCAGCTTACTCGAGCAAGCAGGGGTGAAATTCGCAGGGGATACCAGCACGATTCCAAACCTTGTTATCCTTGCTAGTTTCTATGACCCCGACGGCAACACGTATATGATTTCACAAACCCTTACTGCTGAAGCGGTTGGGTAACTCGGAGTCAATGTTGCTGGGCTGAGCCAACAATTGATGGATGGGGCAGAAATGGTGAATCAACTAACCTTTGTGTTCAAGTTCAAATTAACCTTTGTTGGCAAGTTCAATTTAACCTTTGTGTTCAAGTTTACCTGACACATTCGACACACTTTATCTGTCACAATGTTTTTCACATGGTATCTTTTACTTCTTCACGCGAACGCTCTTGGCTTTCTTTTAATCGTCGTGTGTTGCTGCAAACCACACGCCCTGATATTCCTCTGCTCGAGCGGGTACGTTTTTTTAGTATTTTCCAAAATAACTTAGACGAGTTCTTTACGGCTCGCGCCCAAGCCAGTCAGCAAATAGCAAAGGCAACTAAAGCCACGGCTGCTAGTAAGAAAATCTATTTGGATTACTTGGCGGCTGCATCTGAACAACAAGCCAAAGCCTTAACTTTGCTCGAGCCTGTCTTGCTTGAATTGCACCAAGTAGGAATTCATCTGCTCGAGCCACAAGATTTAAGTGTGGATGAACAAAATTATTTTGGTGCGTACTTGGCAGAAACGATTGCTCCTGCCACAGATGTACTGCCTCCTGAAAGCCTGACCAGTCTTGACTCGAGGGCATTGTACTTGGCGGCTGGTTTAGAGAATTTAGAGGCAATTATTCGTGTTCCAGATCGTTTAGCTCATTTTATTGCTGTACCGGGGCGTGAACACAGTTTTGTGCGTTTAGAAACCTTGATGCAGTGGCGTAATGATCTTTTTTTAACTGAACCCCGTCCAATGTTTGCGCTGCGTTTGACTCGTCGTGCCAATATCGAATTAAAAGGACAAATAGATTGGGAGGATGTAGCTCATGCTTTGGAGAGCCGCTTAGATGGTGGGGTAAGTCGGCTCGAGGTGCAAAGTGGTTTTCCGTGGCTCGAGGCAGTCCAAGAAACCCTAGGGTTATGGAAAGAAGAAATCAGTTCTGCGACGATGCTTGATTTGCGTTGCTTTGATACGATTGCGAATTTGCCTGTGCCTAACCTCAAATTTAAGCCTTTTGTGCAACGCAAACGCACCAAGTTTCACACCACGCCATTTGGGTTTATCGAAAAAAAAGACATGGTACTTTACCACCCATCCGATGATTACAACACGGTGGTGCATTTTGTTGAAGCGGCTGCCATAGACCCCGAAGTGGATAAAATTAGGGCAACATTGTACCGACTTGGGCGCGATAATCCAATTGCTGAAGCACTTTTGCTAGCGGCTAAAAATGGCAAAAATGTGGCGGTGTTTCTCGAGGGACGCGCTCGGTTTGATGAACTCGCTAATTTGTACTGGTCTTTACGGTTTCATGCTGGTGGGGTGCGGGTACTGCCTTACCCTCAAGACCTCAAAGTCCATGCCAAAGCCTTGTATGTACGCCGCAAAGGTAAGGGTTTTGTGCATCTGGGAACTGGGAATTACAACCCTGCCACGGGTAAGTTATATACCGACTTGAGCTTATTATCTGCTAGTAAACGCCTGACCAAAGATGCCTTAGAATTTTTTACGGCTTTAGAAGAGAACCGTCTGCCCAAACTCGAATGGATGAAAGTTGGTACGCAAGCCCGCGAAACGTTAATTGGGCGTATTCTCGAGGAGGCTCATCCGACTGGGCATATTATTCTAAAACTCAATCACCTAACTGACCCAAGTGTTCTCGAGTCGCTTGAGCAAGCTGCTCAAGCTGGTGCAAAAGTCGAACTGATTATTCGCTCTACCTTAACGCTCATTCACCCGAAATTTAAGGCACGTAGTCTGGTCGGGCGTTTTTTAGAACATGCTCGAATTGCTGCCTTTAAGCGCAACGGGGATTGGGAAGTCTGGGCGGGCAGTGCCGACTGGATGCCGCGCAATTTCGAGAAACGTTTAGAGCTTGTCTTTCCTATTTTAGATAAAACTGTGCGAACACGGGTGCTAAAACTGCTTCAAGCCCAACTCGAGGATGATGTGAATGCCTTCACCCTGACTGCCAAGGGTACAGAAAAAGCCCATTGGGGTGGCACAAAGGATTCGCAGAAACTGCGATTATGATTCGAGACTACGAAATTGTTCTTATGATTCGAGACTACGAATTTGCTCTTATGCTTCAAGACTATGAATTTGCTCTGGGCTGATCTGGTATTTTGTGCCGCACCAATGACAAATCACTTCTTGTCCACCAGCCTCAATCATTTCTTGGCGCTCGGCAGCAGAAAAGTACACTAAACTAGCAAGTGACCGTTCAACACTGCAACGACATTTCCACTCGAGGGCAAGGGCATTTTCGTGTAATTCTAGGTTTAAGTCGTGTAGTACATTTTGAACTGCGTTGAGTAATCCACCGTTTCGCATGGCAGTGGTGAGTT
>JBEGTV010000421.1:0-3044 GCA_041179225.1 Deinococcota bacterium
TTCTAAGTCCCTTTGATGCTTATCGGCTTGGTGTTGTACCACAGCCAAAAGAGGTTTATCTTCAAACTGCACTAAAATATATCGCTGATCCTGATACGACATTTGTTTAGCCTGAATAGCAATTTGAGATGGTTTTTTAGAGTTGCCATATGGGGACTCGAGCAAAAAAGATTCGGCTTGCCCTTGAAGAATTCGCTCTAGCCCTTGGGCAAATTGTTCAGAAAGAATTGGGTGTTGACCACTGGTTTTTAGGCGGTAACGAAAATAGTTTTGCCCAACAATACAGATGGCATCTTGCCCTAATTTATTGAATCTTTTCCACGCTGGGTTGACCGCAATGATTGTGCCGCTCATATCCATGATGGCTGCATTGGTATGCAAAGCGTTCAAAAAAAATTCAAATGATGAACTTGATACTGTATTTGAAATGGTATGATCTGTTCCCTTTGGGATTAAGTTTAAGGCAGAATGCAGCAAATTTGAGTCATTCTGATGAAGTATTGAAGTTTTGCTCTGGGTCAACATAAAGCCTCCAAGTGTGTTTTTGAAGCTGTGTCAGAATGAAACCATAAACAGGAACAGAAAAATCTTTTCGACGAATTCGGATAACCGTAAAGTGCTAGCACAATTATAGCACTTTTTTTAAGAAGAATGGTCAAATCCAGCGTATTTTATGTATCTTAAAATACATTATTTTTTGAACTGCTTAAGCACTTGAAGCTTGATAAAATCACGCCCAAGCCACAACACCACAAAAACCAAACCAAGCCACCACAGGCTGAGTAATGCCTGCAATTTTAAGAAACGGTCAAACCAAGAAGCTGTTTCCGGCGGATATCCAAGCAATACCGAAACGGCTGGCTTAAGCGAACCATTGGCGCGAACCAAGCCTAAAAATCTTTCTACAACACGATTATTGGGCATTGAACCCGCCGTAAAATCATGTAGATTCCAAGCCAACCAACCTACATTTTGTTGCTGGCAAAGCGCTAAAACTTTACTAAAAAACTCGGCTTGTTCAGCTTCGGTATGTGGGTCTGGGAGCTTGTTGATTTGGGTATGAAAACCAAATTCTTGCAAGATCACGGGTTTACCCGTTGTTTTAGCAGCTATCAATCGAGTCTCGAGTTGGGCTAAAGAACCATAATGATGAACAGTCACAAAATCCAAACTGCGTGCCAGAACCATATCAGGGTCGGATAAGCCAGCCGTGATTGGTTTTTTTGTTTTTTGCTGTAACCAAGTGGCTAAATACCCTAAAACCCCACGGATATTACGCCATGAGGCTTTAGGGGCATCGCGTTCGGCTTCGTTTTTTAGGTCTATGGCAAAAATACTCGAATCACGCAACATCGGTAAAAGCCGCTCCATCGAAGCGTGTATATTTGGCAAATCCTCGAGCCGATACCAAGTGTAAGAATCTAGTAAGGTTGGCATTAGGCGAATTCCAAGACTTTTCGCAATGGTGAGCATTTCGGGTAGGTGGACATAAACGGATTCTGGTGTTGGATAGGGGATAAAAAAACGAATTACAGGTAACTTAATGGCTTTTGCTAAACGAAAACTCGAGCGCACATCTTCGGCATTCCAATTGTCCCAAAACGCCCCAAATGGATGCAAACGTCCAACATAATTGACCCCCCGCAAATCAGATAAAGCGTTTGGTGCAAGTACCGAATTTCGCTCGAGCTTTGGAATTGAACGCTGCAAAATTCGCCAATGAACAATTCGCCAATTGCCATCAGATAAGCGCATCACCACATCCATGACTTGATAACGAATCTCAAAATTATCTTTCCAAATAAAACCAACCCAAGCCGAATCGGTAAACGCCACGGTTGCCCCATCTGGCGCGTAAAACCGCAAACGCAAATCATGCCCCCAATTGGCTTGCACCGAAACCGAACCAGCCGCTAATAAAGCATCTTCAAGCGCGGATTCCTCAAAATAAGTTCTTAAACCGCTTGGATCGTTACTTTGTGTGGCATAACCAATCTCGTTCAAAGCCGATTGGTAATGATTGGTAATTTCATCTCGGCGCAAGGACTCGAGACGGCGTGGCAGTGGGATTTGGCTTTGTTGCCAGCGCCAAACCCCAGGAGCATTTTGTTTTATTTTTAGGCTGGCGAGGGCTTGTTCTGTTTGGGCAGCTTGCCTAAGACGTGGAGTTAAAAACCAGACAACAATGATCGCCAACACCAATAAAGCCAATGCAATCACAACTCGGTAAACAATGACTTTGGTCAGTGGGCGCTGCAACATGAAGATTCCTCGCGCCTATCATAACTTTAGAAGATTAACTGAAAACGATTAAACATCACCGATAAACCCCGAGCCTCATCTTTGGCAAAATCACTGCCACTTCCATTAAAAAATTTGACCTGCATCCGTAAAGTATTCTTGCCACGCAAAGGAGTCAAGACAATTTGTTGCTGCCGAATTTCCTCGGCTTTTAAGCCCTGCCAAAGCTCGAGTGGTTGGTCGTTCAAAAACCACCTGACTTCTTGATTTTCGATTGGATTAAAAATATCCATATCAAGGGTAATCGTTTTTGCATTGAGACTCCAAAAACCAACACTGGTTTGCGAACCCATTGCCCAGCGAATACCATTGGCTTCTAAATCGGCAAAACCAAGAAGCTGCAAGCGATCAGTTCGCTGCAATAAATTTTGTACTCCCTTTGGCTCGAGTAAAGCCGACATGGTTGGCGATAGCCCATAACGCTGTACCCGAAAAACTTTAAGATTTTTTGAATCTGCAAATAAGCGCACCATCTTAGCTGAATCTGCGTTAAGAGCAAGGGGTATTTTGAGACGGTACTTTTGACCGACATTACCGAGGCGCAAAGTCATGGCTAAACGACTTTTTAGACCAATCACCTCAAGTTTAACCCGTTCTAACTTCGGGCTACTGACCTCGAGTAACAGTGAATCAGTTGCTATCATGGTTGAGGGCAGGGTGATTTCTTGGGCGGTAGCGTTGGTTTTGGGCAGATTCAGGTTTGGCAATGAACTCCCATCTTCAATCAAAGCACCAAGTCTAGC
>JBEGTV010000422.1:0-3043 GCA_041179225.1 Deinococcota bacterium
AGTGGTGGTGTGAAATTTAAGTTTGAAAAAGTCAATAAGTACGAAGTGCGTTTTACCTTGCCGTTCTCGAGTGGTGCGTTTTTGGTGCAAATGCGAACCTTTATCATGCCAAAGCATAAATTGCTTAAATTCACCGAAGAAGGCGGTGGCAAAGCGGCTGATATTAACGGCGCTTGGGCAACCAATTCTAACTTAGCTGATATTGTTGGTACAGGTGCGTACAAGCTGGTCAGTTATACAGCCAATCAAAAAGTGGTTCTCGAGAAAAACCCAGACTTCTGGGCAGTGGATTCTAAGGGTACTGGACTGCCTTACATCAATAAACTCGAGTATCTGGTCTTGATTGGTCCTGCGGCACAAGAAGCTGCCTTTAAGAATGGCACTTTGGACGCGCTGGACATCAGTGGCGCTCAATTTCCAGATTACAAAGCCCAAGAACGTTCTGGCGCAAAATGGAAAGTTGTTTCGCAATTAAAAGACGCGATTTATGGCAGCCCACCGCATTTGGCTTTTAATTTTTCAAGTAAGGATGCTGCGCTTGCTAAGGTTTTTTCTGATTTGCGTTTCCGTAAAGCCATTAACTCTGCCATTAACCGTAAACGCATCATCGAAGATGTTTATAACGGTCAGGCGCAATTGCCCGGTCATATGGGTGTGCCACCAGCAGGGCGTTTTTACAGCGATACCAAACGGTATTTTGGCGATTTTGATTTGAAAGCCGCCAATGCTGCGCTTGACGCAATGGGTTTACGTGACACCGACGGTGATGGTGTGCGAAACATCAGTGCAAATAAGCAACTCGAGTTTAGCCTGACTTACGGTACGGACAGCACAATTTGGGTGCCACTTGCCAATATCTTTCAAGCTGATTTTAAGAACATTGGGGTTAAAGTCAACCTCAGAGGTGTTCTCTCAAGTACGCTTCTTGGTACTGGCTTAGGTTCGGACTGGGAAGCCATTTTTGTTGCCCTTGGCGACCAACCAGACCCAGAATTGCGTAAACCAATTTGGCAACCCGGCGGCAGTTTGTACTACTGGAATCAAGCCACCAAGCCACTTGCAAACGGCGCACCAAACTTTGCCAAGATGACCACTTGGGAAAAACGACTCTGGGAAATTTTTGATAAAGGCACAAAATCAGCCAATCAAAATGAGCGTTTAGCCCTTTATCAAGAAGGTCAACAAATTCTGGCACAGTACATGCCGGTCTTAATGATTGCTAAACCAGCCAACATTACGGTGGTGCGGGATACGCTATCTAACTTTGTCTATAGCCTTGGTGTGATTCCGGGCTACAACCCAGTGCCGTTCTTTTATTTCAAGTAACCTGTCTCGAGCCTCCTGTTTCAAAACAGGAGGCTTTTGACGCAAATTTGACACAGGTTTTAGTCAAAATACAAACATTACAAAAGATACCAACGGGGCTTCAAAACGCTTCGTCCTCTTTTGTCATCGCCCTCACGGGCAGTCTCTTGGAGGAGATATGAATAAAAAGTTACTCACCGCATTTGGAGTTCTTGCCTTGTCAAGCGCAGCTTTGGCAGGACCAGTCGGCAATAGCCTGATTTTGGGAACAACCCAACAACCTACCGCCCTTGACCCATTCGTTAATAACCAAGCCATCAGTGCCGAAGTCAACTCTTGGCTGCATGGTGGTTTGGCGTACTTCGGTTTTGATGGCGAACTGAAAGCTGACCTTGCTGCCGAAGTCCCAACCGAAGCCAATGGTGGTGTCAAACTGACCAAGAACGCCCAAGGTGACGTGACCGCCCAGACGATTCGTTGGAACTTACGCAATGGTATTAAGTGGTCAGATGGTCGTCCTGTCACCAGTGCTGATTTCAAGCTGGCATACGATATTTTTGGAGATGAACGCCTTCCAGTCTCGAGCCGTGACAATTATCCTAAGACCTTTAGAGTAGTAGACGATAACACCTTTGAACTGACTTACGACCCACCATACTTGTTTGCTGTGGCAGCCCCGAGCTTTGTTGCTAATTACACCCCACCAGCCCATGTGGTACGCCCAATCTGGGAACGCGCCAAAGCATTAAGTGCTGGTAAGAGCAAAGAACAACAAATCGAAATTATGCAAAAAGAATTTCTTGCTAATAAATTCTTTACTGCCGCCGGCGGACCTGCGGTTACAAGCGGTGCATTTAAGTTCCAAAGCTGGGCGCGAGACCAAAGCTGGACATTGGTGCGTAACCCTAATTACTGGAATAACAATCCAACGGGTGTTGACCGTGTAATTTACCGATTCTTTTCCAAAACCGAAACCCTGCAAGTCAATGTCTTGGCTGGACAAGTAGATGCCACCTCGAGCGTTGGCTTGGTTGCTAGTGCCACTACTGTTAAAACCCTGAAAGATGCTGCCAAAAATGTCTATGATGTTTTCCTGCCAAAAGCTGCCCTTTGGGAACACTGGGACATCAACCAATTTGACGAAACTGTACCAGAAGTTGCTGACCTTCAACTCCAAGATAAGCGCACTCGTCAAGCACTCCTGTTTGCGATTGATCGTGAAACTGTTGCCGAGGACTTGCGCGGTGGCACTGCTAAACCAACCAATAACTTTGTCAACAGCGTTGCCAGTGTTTACACTGAAGCTGGATTAACCAAGTATAATTACAACCCAGAACGGGCTAAGCAATTGCTTGCAGCCTTGGGTTGGAAAGCTGGCGCGGATGGCATTTTAGAACGCAACGTTGGCGGACGCACCGTTAAATTTGTTCTCGAGTACGTGACCACTGCGGGTAACGCTGTCCGTGAACGCGACCAACAATTTTACCAAGAGAACCTGAAAAAAGTTGGAATTTCTGTGCGTTTTAACAATGCGCCTTCCAGCGTGGTTTTTGATGATGCCTTCATTGCACAAGCCAGCACAGGCAAATGGAAAGGAGCTTTCCAATTTGCGTATGTGCAATCACCACTGACCGAAGACCTTGGTCTTTACTACTGTGAAGATGCCAGCAGCAAAACAGTCAAAGATAATGTACCAACAGCCGCAAACGGCTTTGCTGGTCAAAATATCGGCGGCTGG
>JBEGTV010000423.1:0-3034 GCA_041179225.1 Deinococcota bacterium
AAACTCCTGATGTTGATTCATCACTGACCAAATGAAAATAGAACTTGGATTTGCAGCAAAAAAAAATCCGTAAGGGCAAAACCCCACGGGATTCGAGTCTACGCTTTTTAAGAGTTCAATTCAACCGCTATAATTTCTAACTCAACTTTTCTTTCGGCTTTTCTCGAGCATTCGCAATAATTCTTTCCAATCTAAGCCCTGTGCCATTTGCTTACCTTGTTCAATAATACTTTGACTTAGGGTTTGTGTGTTCTCTAGTGCAGGTAATTCTGGTCGCCTTGCCCGAAAGTACCGTTCAGCAACCACACCTAGGGCGTAGGTACTGGCATAAACCAACGGCGCGTTAAGAACTGCTCCAAAGAATGGTATGGCTTTCATGGCACTTCTTGTGGCTAAGCGTGTGGCATAGTTAAGGGCGACAGTGCCAGCCAACTCGAGGGCGATTTCTTTGGCGCGTTCCCGAGTTAAGGCAAAACCATAAGCCTTACCAATATCCCAAACCATTTTGACATGCAATGGCAAGATCACAGCAAGGTCTAAGAATGGCACTGGCTCGAGCGAAACACCCGCGCACCACAGAGCGCGTTCTTTGATGATTCGCACGGTTTCTTCGTGTTCAAGGCTTCCATTGGCGACTGTGACCGAAGTAACCGTGGTTTGGTATAGCTCGAGTTCATTCATAGGTCTTATTACGCGCCTAAAGCCTGATGAGTTTCAAGGGCTTGGGTTCTCATGTTCTTTATCTTTTGTTTGCGATTCTGCATTTGCTTGGATCAACATCGCAATGGCAATCATGCTTAATCCAGCCACCGCTAGGGCTGGGAATGGGCTGCCTTGGATCATGCGGATCATAAAAAAGATTGCCATGATTCCACTGACTGCAAACCCGAGTGAATGCGCCCATTTTTTATGGTGCTGCATTCCCCATCCTGAGAGTGCAGCAAGACTGCCAAAAATTCCGCCAACAACCAACGAAACCATGCTTTGGGATGTGACCATGCCAATAAAACCAGCGATCAGTAGCACTGTTCCGTAAAGCATCATGTATCTCGAAGGGGTCATCTTTTTCATGGTTGGAGTCTAACGGATTTACGGGGTCTCGAGTTGTTTTTGGGCGGCTTCTAAAATCGGGTCTGAATTTTTATTCAAGGCTTGAACATCATCTTTAATCAGCATGTCTGGGGTTAATTTCTCGAGCAGAGCTTCTTCGGATGGGTATAAATGGCGAATCACAGCTAAGCGAAGTTCGCTCCCTTCGGTTAATCGAAGCGGTAAGGTCGCATATTTGGAGCGTCCGGCACTGCTTTCACCAATAAATTTGGTGTACGAAGCGCGTTGCCAAGCTAAGCCCATGACTTCTGCGGCACTCGAGGTTTGTGCATTGACCAGCACAACAGCTTTGCCTGTAAAAGCACTTGGGAACTCGAGCGCAACTTTGTTGGAATTGCCTACAGCCTCTAAGACACCATTTTTGAGTACATAGGTCAGGATTCCTAATCTTGAACGCATTTTTAGGACTTCACCCTGAAAAAAAGCACTCAAAGTCAGCAGGGTTTCATCTAAGTACCCGCCAGTGTTAAATCGTAAATCCAACACCAGTTTAGTTGCGCCCCTACTCACTAAATTACTCAGCAGATTATGGACTTTTTGGGCTGTACCAATTGCCTTAAAACTTGGAATGCGAATGTATGCCACACCATTCTCGAGTAAACGCCCTTCTGGACTGAGTAAACCCATCAGTAAACCCGAAGCTGGAACAGCCGTTAAGTCAAAACTCTGTCCTGCTCGTTCGATTTTTAGAATGACAGGTGAAGCATCCGGAAAAGTGCTTTGGGTGATTGCCCAAGGCGCTCCTGCTCGGGTCATGGCTAAAATTTTATCGCCGCGTTTTACGCCAACATCGGCAGCACTAGAACCAGTCAGGACTCGGTAGACAATGTTTTCGCGCAGTTCAATCCCCAAGGCAAAACGCAGGTCTAGGTTGGCATCTCCAAGTTGCTCGAGACGAATTCGTTCAAGGTCTGGCATGGCAATAAAACTCGAGGAAGAATCTAAACTTTGAGTGATGCGTTTTAAGTCATCATAAATTTTACCTGCGGTACACCCAGTATCCGAGCCGCAACGCAGAACCAAGGCGGTTTGAGTACGGGTTTTCAGGGCAGTCAAGTCTAATGTGTCGGCATCCACATGATACTGGCTGATAAATTCGACATATTGATTCATCAAGTCGCTGGCAGGCGAAGCAAGGGCTTGAGAAAACAAGCAAAAAAGCAATACAGCCAAAATTCGGGTCATGCTTCGTATTCTGCCGCAAAATGCTGCTCGACTCAAGAGGGTAGACTGCCATTAGATTTGAGAGGGTAGATTAAGAAAATGGAATTTCTCGAGAATACAAACATGTTGCTGCGATTGGGTTTGAGTGTGCTGGTTCAACCTAAAATTCAGGTCTTCAACACACCAAGTCAGGAAATCAGTTCGCAAACGGCATTGGAATTGGCTCGAGAAGCCAATTTTGGGCAACTTAAAACCGCGCTTTTTGTTGTGCCAGATTCCGAACTTAAGGCTCGAGCTTTTTGGCTTAACCTTTACAACACCCTGACGTTACATGCTATGCAGGTGGCTCAAGTTAAAACAGGCATTCTCGAGGTACTTGGGTTTTATAATCGTTTTGCTTACCAAATTGGCGAATATGTCTATACCCTGAACGACATTGAACATGGGATACTGCGTGGAAATAAAGCGGTGTTGTGGCAAAAACCATTCTTAGCTCAAGACCCTCGAGTCAACTTTGTTCTACCACTTGATCCGCGAATTCACTTTGCCTTAAATTGTGGAGCAGCATCCTGCCCTCCGATTCGGGCATACTATGCCGAAGACTTGGAATCACAACTCGAGTTTGCCACGCACAGTTACTTGCAAGATTGCAAACAAGATGCAGGCTTTGTTTGGTTGCCACGATTATTCTCGTATTACCCTAATGATTTTGGGCATATTCTGGAATTTACACGGCGTTACCGCCCAGAAATTCCCGCTC
>JBEGTV010000424.1:0-3033 GCA_041179225.1 Deinococcota bacterium
ACAAACAAACCATGTTTAGTATGAATCCATTTGAGACTGAGAATATCGGCTCGTCCAGGTTTACCTTTGTTGCGGACACGCCGAAAACGCCAATCCTTGGTTAAACCTTTCATTTTTATGGGCTTAAAAGGCACTTTAGGAACAACAGAAGCCTCGAGTGTAACTTCTCGAGGCTTCGTCATGAAAAACCTTACTTAAAGCGCGGTGATTTAACCGCAATGATCGAACGACCCTTGGCACGACGACGTGACAAGACACTACGACCATTAGCTGTGGACATACGAGCGCGAAAACCGTGGGTTTTAGCGCGTTTACGACGATTTGGTTGCCAAGTACGTTTCATAATGAACCCCTAATAAACACCTCGAGTTTTCGAGGCAGCCTCGGGAATATAGCAAATATGGCGTAGCAACGCAAGGGCGTTTTTGTTATTCGTGTTGATCAAGCCGTGTCCAACCAAACCACATTGGTAACACTGTGCCTAAGAGTGTCAAAACAAACATTAACCCAAGTACCAATAAGCCTTCGCTACTAGCAAAATACGCCAGTCCTTGGCTGTAGCGTTCATCCGAGATACTGACATAAGCGGGTCGGGCGGCAATGACTGTTAAAACGCCACCAAAGAGAATCGCGCTGCCCATGTAAATTAAACCGCCAGCACTGACTGCAACTTCGGCAGGGTTATCGAACTTAAAGCGTGGTACGGCTGCACCAATCCCAACCCCCAAACCAGTCATCACAAAGGCACTCGAGACTCCTACCATAACGCTCATGGCGGTGATAATCGGGGTTAAATCTAAGCTGCGGGCTGCAAACCATCCCAAGCACAAGGCAAGCAGCAAGGTTGGTGGCAACGCACCCCAGAATTTAGCCATCACAATTTGTCGTGCCGAAAGGGGAGAGGTTCGCAGTAACCAATAGCCACTGCCCTCGAGTGAAATGCTTGGGAATGCCATACGAACCCCGACACCAGCAATCACGAAGCCCTGAAAGGCAATGGTTAAGAACCCAAGGGCATTTTTATAGAGTTTGGCTTGTTCGGCATTGACTGAATCTAAGCCTGGCACTGCCCGTACCGACACGACATAAACACCTCCAAGCGCAACCAAAATCAGCAATTGAGACCACTGGGTGGCATCACGAAACAGCAAGCGCACATCCTTGGTGATTAAATGCCCTGCCGCACCGAACCGCCCGAGGAGATTCTCAAAAACACTGGCTTGGCGCTTGGTTGGGTCAAGTTTAACTCGAGAACTTTCTAAGCCACGCACCCAACCTTCTAAGTAGGCTTTGGTCGCAAGCCAGTGGGCAAGCAGCATTAAGAGTATCGCCAGCACGGTTAAAAAGATGATTCCGTTGTTAAAGTCACCTCGGGCGCTGCTCCAAATAAAGGTACTTGCCCAACTCGAGGGTAAGAAAGGATTACCTGCCCCACCAAATTGTTCGACCAGTTTTTCAATCGCGCTATCGTCGGCAGCGATATTGTTTAGTTGCTTTAATAAATCCTCTGGGCGGGCAGCCCGAATCACATATACAAGCCCAGCCGACATCACCACCCCAAGTCCAGTCGCCACTTCTTTGACCCGTCCAGCCGGCGAAAGGCGCATTAAACCAATCGCAATGGTTGCCCCTAAGCCCACAGGAAGCGCAAACGTAATAAAAGCCGCCAATAATGCTAGTGGGAAATACCACCAAGCCGCTTGAAAAAACACACCCAAAGCCATGAGTGGCGCAACCAATAACAAACTTGGAATACCCGCCGCCGAAAGGTAAGTATCAAACAACTTAACCGCGAAAACTCGAGCGCTAGGCAAGGGTTGTGCCAATAAAAAATTGAGGTCATCGGAGCTATAAAGCGTGCTAATGGCGGTGGTAATTGCCGAAAAAGTTACACCCGCTCCAAGCACCAATAAGCCATTCTCGAGAACCCGCGAAGCAATCGAAGTGCCAATAAAAGTGCATTTACGGTTAAAGTCTAAGAACCCCCGACCAGCATCACAGACGTACTCGAGGGCGCGGGTTGTGCCAGCGAATTCACCCCACGCGACCAGCAACACAAACACAAGCACTGCTAAGTAACTCCAGCGATTGCCACGCAGAATTGCGTTTTTTAAGCTCAGCCATTTAACCCCAAGTAACGAACTCGAGTAACCCACGCTTGGGTTTTGGCGGCTCGAGACTAGGCTCATGCGATAACCTTTTCGCGTTCACGTTCTAGTGCTTCTTCTTCGACCAACTTAAAGAAAATTCGTTCCAATGTATTGCCTTCGACTCCACTGCGTTCTTCATTGGTACGGCTTTGCAATTCTTCTAAAGTTCCCTCGGCAAGCACACGACCCCTGTCCAGCACCGCAATTCGGTGCGCCACTGCCTCGGCAACGGGCAAACTATGGGTGGTCAGCAGTACGGTGTTGCCTTTAGCCGCATAATCCGAAAATATTCCGCGAGCTTGCTTAGCTGCCTTTGGGTCAAGCCCAACCATTGGTTCATCCACAATTAGCACAGGCGGTTCGGGCAGCATCGCAGCAATAATCGTTAATTTTTGTTTCATGCCATGCGAAAAAGTCTCGATTAACTCATTGGCAAAATTCTCCAAAGAAAAAAACTCGAGCCAACGATTAATTTCTGGTTCGGCATTTTTTAATTTATGCAGTCCAGCAATAAAACGCAGCAATTCTCGAGCCGTTAATTTGCCATATAAATACGGACGGTCTGGAATATAGCCAAAGGCAGCTTTGGCTTTCACGGGTTCTTTCCATACATCAAAACCTGCCACCCGCACCAAACCACTTGAAGGGCGGGTCAAACCCACCATCGCCCGAATGGTTGTGGTCTTACCTGCGCCGTTTGGACCAAGTAAACCAAAGACCTGACCAGGCGGCACAGAGAAACTAACATTCTGCACGGCAGCAACCCTTCCAAAACGCTTCTCGAAATTCTGGACTTCAATCATAATCAGCAGTCTAACGCTTAATACTTACAAAACTTGTGCAGTATATGACAAACCTGTGCAGTACCTAACAAAAAACTTAT
>JBEGTV010000425.1:0-3019 GCA_041179225.1 Deinococcota bacterium
TTCCTTTGGTGCCGAAGGGGGGACTCGAACCCCCACGGTTTCCCGTCCGATTTTGAGTCGGGTGCGTCTACCATTCCGCCACTTCGGCTCACCGTCTGCTTGGTAGCCGCAGGAGTGTATCACCTGTTTGGTTTTTCGGCAAGTGGTCAAAACCCCATAGCGTTTAGATACTCGAGAAGCGGCGCACTATTTGTAAAAAAGGCAATCAATGCCCCAAGTGCCAACCAAGGTCCAAACGGAATGATACTTTCACCGCCACGTAATTTATGAATAATCCCGATAACTGCGCCAAGTGCCACTGCGACTGCCAGACCAAAAACTGCGCCTTGCCAACCAATGAATGCACCTGCGGCTGCCCAAAGTTTAACATCGCCAAAACCCATAGCAATCGGGTCGAGTTCTTCTTCGGGGATTTCGGGGCTGGTATCTGGGACATTTCGTAATTCAAGTGACCACCAGTACAGCCCCGCCACTAATGCCATTGCGCCAGCCGCTTGCAAGGCATTGGAAAGCGAGGGTAGTAACGTGCCAGTCGAGGCTTGTATAATTGTAGATACCAACACCCCTCCAAGGGTCAGGTAATCTGGCATGGGTAGCACTTTTTTAGCCATTAGGTTAGCAACAACCAGAATCAGTCCTGCAATTAAACCTGCCGCAATTCCAAACCAAGCTCCGACCAACATCGCCAAATGAATGTTGGCAAATCCTATTGGATAATCTGGATGACGTGGTTCTCTAAAATGCCGCACTACCCACGAACCAAAAGCAATGATACTCGAGATTAAACCCGCGCCAATCAGTGCGCCCTCAAGTGATGCTGCAAACGTGTTCGTTAAAAGCCCTACAAGTAATCCAATACCAATGACTGGAATGGTCAGGGAATCTGGTAACTCGAGGGTCGCAAAGTCAATCGCACTACCCGCCAGAAAACAAGTGAACATCACCCATAAACCCAGTACCAAAACTGGATTCTCGAGCAGCCCGACTTTCCAAGCGATTGCCAAATAACCAAGCGCACTGACAGCTTCGATGAAAGGATACCGACTCGAGATAGGATTACGGCAATATCTGCACTTACCACCCAATGCCGCCCATGAAAAAATCGGGATCAGGTCTAGCACTCCAAGCCGATGCGAACAATTTGGACATGCCGAAGGTGGGAAAGCAATACTTTTTTTAATCGGTATGCGGTAAATAAGCACATTGGTAAAAGACCCAATTAACGCCCCGAGCGTAGCTGCGATGATCAAAACAAAAGATTCCATTGTGAGTATCGTACTATGAGCTATGAGCCAAAAGCACATTTACCGTTCAGGTGCAAGGTTTACAATAGCTCCATGAAACTAGAACGTGTTTTTCTGCCAGTTGTGGCTGTGGTTGGTGCGGGTGTCTATGGGTACGCCCAACTCTTTGGGAGTAACAGCAATGAAGTCTTAAATAGTCCAAATGGCAAAGCCTTTTTAGAAACTTTGGATGTTCTTGAGAAGAAACATTTGACTCCAATCAACCGCGAAAAACTGCTTGAAGGGGCAATTTCTGGGATGTTATATGCCCTTGATGACGAGTTCACCTATTATATTCCACCTGCTGAAGCCAGCACTGGACGCGAAGACATGCAGGGAGAGTTTTTTGGTATTGGCGTAGGCATTAACCCCGCCAATAAAGATGGAACGGGTGTGCTGGTCGAAACAGTTTACCGTGGCTCACCAGCCGCCCAAGCTGGCTTGCAAGCCAATGATATTTTGCTGAGTGCCAATGGCAAAGACTTAACCAAATTACCACTTGACCAAGCAGTGCGTTTAATTCGTGGACCGAACGGTTCAATTGTGAAACTCGAGGTCTTACGAAACGGCGCAAGAATTATCATCACTGCAACTCGAGCAAAAATCGTTAAGGTCAATGTCGAAAGCACAATTATAGCGGGTAACATTGGCTACTTAGCGATTTCTGATTTTGCTAATCAAAAAGTCACTGAGCAATTACAAACTCAATTAAAAACTCTGCAAAGTAAGGGCATTAAAGCCCTTGTCTTTGACCTTCGCAATAACCCCGGCGGACTGGTTTCCCAAGCCGAAGGCGTGGCGGACACCTTCCTCGAGAAGGGTGATATTTTTGTTACTCGAGGGCGAGATAAAAAAGTGACGGTAGAATACAGCGCTAAGCGCCAAGGCACAGACTTTAAGTTACCTGTGGTGGTGCTGGTGAATGGCTCGAGTGCCAGTGCTTCGGAAATTGTGGCGGCTGCCTTGCAAGAACTCGGACGCGCCAAAGTCGTGGGTGAAAAAACCTATGGTAAGGGCGTAGCCAACATTCCAACACCTTTAAGTAACAATGGACAAGTCAATGTGGCATTTAAGGAATGGCTAACCCCAAAACGCAATAGTTTGTATAAACGTGGCGTTACACCAGATGCAATCGTTGCTGATACTCGGTACGGCAACATTCTGGCACTCGAGGGGATTGGGGCTAAGCCCGGCAGCCGCATCGAAGTGAAAGTGAATGGCAAAACCATTACCTTAACTGCCGATAAAACAGGTAAATTTGTGCATCAAGATACCCCACCACGCAGTAAAAACTCAAGTATTCAGGGTGAAGCACTGGTGACTTTAGAAAACGATGCACAGCTTAAAAAAGCCCTCGAGATGCTGAAAACCAATTAACGCCGTGGCATCAAAGGCAAGTGTAATTTAGCGAAGGCTTCGCGGTATTCTTGTTCTTCGAGTCCACGTCCGATAATCACTAAACTCGAGCGCCCTTCGTGACGTTGCGCTCCCTTGGTGACTTTAACAATTTCACGAACCGCTTGGAAAATAATTTCATCTGGGATTTGCCGAAATGCTAAGAATCCTTTTGCCCTAAACACATTCCCGGGGCGAGCCAATATCAGTTCTTCCATAAACGCATTCCATGCCATTGCATCCAGAGGTTCGGCTTGATGCAGGGTAAAGGTAGCGATATTTTTACTGTGGGTGTGTTCGTGTCCACTTGGTTGCCATTCGGAATCAAAGGCGGCTTGCTC
>JBEGTV010000426.1:0-3015 GCA_041179225.1 Deinococcota bacterium
TTGATGAACGGTGTGTTTATCTGATGAGTCATCCTGAGATTGTGCAGGGTCGTTGTGGGCATAGTTGGGCTAGATATTAGAAGAGTGATTATCTTAATTTGGTATGAGGACAAAAGCTGATGCTCGAGACACCATTTGATTACACTGATTACTTTGGTTGTGATCCAAAACTCGAGGGGAAAACATGAGTGGTACACCTGAAGGAATAGCCGCTTCGAGTAAGCAACTTCAAACACTAAAACAAAATGTTCTCGAGCAAGCACAAAATAGCCCAGATAGCATAGAACGATTGATTCATCTCGAGCAGGCATTTTATATTTGGCATGGGTATTACCATTGGTTGCATGACACGAGTTTTGAGTATTTTGTTTTAGAAAAAACCATCAAAGAACTCTTTCAGGGACGGTTTTCATTACCATTAACAGCCTCGAGAAAAAAGAGTTTTGCCAATAAACCAGATGGTACACTAAGACGTTTTTATAACGACCAACAAACCGCTTATATTCCCACACCTAAAGAGATAGAAGAATTTTTACAAGACTTAGAAGTGGTTAAAAAACACGCCCTTAAAGTTTCTACTGCTGTGCAAAAAGGTAATCAGCAAGCACTTGAGCGGGTGGTCAAGCTCGAGAAAGCGTTTTATTTATTTTTGCCACGTTTAGAGTACATTAAATCCAAATCACCACGTTGGAAAAAACTAAAAGAACTTGTGGCTGCCCTCAAATAGTCACGTTCATAGCTTGAGTTCTACCGAACATATTTTGCCAATAAAGAACCCCCCGCTCTCGAGAGCGGGGGTTCTTGTTGCTTAACTTATCGCCAACCAAAGGTGCGTTCGTCAAGTTTCCAGTCGAGCCTAAAGTACAATCCTGGTCGGAAGGTGTTACCAATAGCGTTGTTGATGCCAACAAAGTTGTAGCCAACAGTAAAGAGTAAATTATCCACGAGGCGTAAGCTGCCCTCGAGTCCAAATGCTCCGCCAAGTGTACCTGTGCTTGGTTGGAAGTTAATTGCGCCTTGTGCGCCCAGAGCAAGGCTGTCACTGACAAAGTAAGTGAATCCACTGCTGAGTTGAATCGTAAATGCGCCAGCTTGGAATGGTAAACGGTAGGCAATGGCGCTGCGGGCAAAAAGCGTTTCGCTGGCTTGGTAGCCAAATTGGAATTCACCCTCGAGTAAGTCAGTGGCGGTTGCACCCGTACCTCGGTAAAGTCCAAATTTAGCGGTGTTGTTGCTGATAATGCTCCAGTTATTGCCACGGTAAGCAAAGGCAATGCTGAATGTGCCGCCGTCAATAATCGTTGTGCCGGGTTGACTCCACAGGCTTGGGTCAGTGGCGTATTCGATTTGTGGGCTAATCACAAATTCGCTGCTGAGTTGGGCGATTAAACCGGCGGTGTAGACTTGTTTGACCCCTGTTGGCATAAAGCTGTATTGGGCGCGGATATTGGCTTTGGTGCTTGGGTCGCTGTAAAGCGCTCCAAAGGTTAAGCCGGCTCGAGCTTCGGAAGGCGTTGGGGTGAAATTTACATCTGCCCCGAGTTGCAAGCTAAAGGTATCTGAGAGTGGGATGCTGGTGGCAAGTCCAACTCGAGCGCGTCCAGCGTCACCGTTGACCGTATCGAGGTCGTAAGTCGCAAAGACATTGGTTTGTCCAAAAGCATTTGGCACGATTTGTTCGTTCCCAAAGAGGTTGCGAAGCAGTTCGCCGTTACTAAATGCACCTTGAACGCCAAAGCTGATTTGTTGTTTGACTCCGTTCCACTCGTAGGTCAGTTTGTCACGCAGTAAAACACTAAAGCTGGTCGTGATTGGGAACTCGAGTGATACCGTGGTGCTGCCGTAAGTAGTGGCATCGCCAATGACTGGGACTTGTTGCAGCAAGCCAAGTTTCAAAAATCCTAGGGGGATGTTGGCACTAGCGGTTGCCCAGAGTTGATTGCGGTCAGTTGGGAAGCTGTACAGGTAAGCAATACCAAGTCCAGCTGTGAAGCCGCCACCAAAGTCATTGCGAATTTGTGCGCCGACACCAGTGCTACCCGTGCCTGTGGTGTAGTTCTGGTTGTGGTCAAGGTTGGCTTCAAAGGCGAAACTATCGCCAAGTACCAGACCAGCCGTTAAACTACGTCCAGAACGGTCGGTAAAGCTGATTGGGTCAAGGAATCCGAGTTGACGGTCTTGGAGCGCGACTCGAGCTTGGAAACTGCCCGATGTATAAGCGGCATTGGCAGCCAGACCTAGACTTTGTGCGCCAAAGACACCACTCAGGGCTGCTTCTACGCCAAGTTCAAAGCCGCCGCCGCGTAAGCCAAGTCCAGCCCCAAAGAGGATGCTCGAGTTGCCACCAAATTGTCCGTTGCGGTATTGCAGGGCAGTGGCATTAAAGTTAAAGCCATCATTGCCAACACTGGCTTGCACACCAGTGCGTAGATCCCTCAAGACCACACCAGTCGCAAAATCCACTTCAATACAGTTGATATTGCCGTTGGCATCGGTACTTGGTACACCTTGTTTGAGGCTGAGGATGCCGACATCGTAACGGATGGTGTAGTCCGTGCCGCGTGTCAGGTTGCTGCGGCGCAATTCGAGTTTGTTGACACTCAGGTTGCGGCATGGGTCTTGGTCGCCGATTAAGATAACATTGTTGGGTAAACGGTAGGTGGCAAGCACGACACGTTCGGTGTCTGGGTTAATGCCTTGTGGCAAGAAATAAGTATCTGTGGAGTCCGCTTGTTTGCGGAAGCGGGTATTGGCAGTTGGGGCATCGGCTAAGAAGGTGTTGATGCTTAATCCATCACCACGTACCAAGGCTTGTAAACCGTTGTAATTGGCGTTGTAACTGCTTAGTACACCTGTGAATCCGGGGCTAAAGCGTCCAAATTGGGCAAAACTCTCGCCGCTTTCAAAGCGCAAGAAGAAACCTTCATCGCTGCGGATGTCGCTTCCAAGTTGGCTCGAGTCACCTTTCAGTGGGAAGCGTTCAAATGGTGTGGCAGGTGGTAATAAATTGCCACT
>JBEGTV010000427.1:0-3015 GCA_041179225.1 Deinococcota bacterium
ACCCCAACAGATTCAATGCACAAAGTTCATTCAGTCTTGACCTTGGCAGAATTAAAATGACCAACGACTTACAAACTTGTCAAGCCTCGAGTGACTACATCAGTAAAAACACTGGGATGTGGATGTGGAATTGTTTAATCATCCAAACCACCAACAACAAACCCGTTGGTCTCGAGAATATCGAACCACTACCTTACAAGTTTGCATCTGAACTCGAGAGTTATCAGGGTCAGGTGATGCTTGGTGCTTCTTGAGAAACTCCATGTACAATAAACGCTGTTTTGGGTGAGTAAAATTTCGATGCCAACCTCCTATTCGTTTTTCTCTGTATTAGCTCGGTCTGCCCTGCTTTGGCTTGGGCTAACCATGATTGTTTCATGTCAACCACCACCGAAACCCGAAATAAAATCTGTTCGGATTGAGTTCGCCCAAATTTCAATACAAGCTGGGTCGAGCGGATTGCTTCGTGGCGTGATTGATGGCAATGAATTGGGAATTCAAACTGGATTGCGCTGGGAAGTTACTGCTGGACTTGGAACCCTGACCGCAAACTTTGGCACTCAGGTTTCACTGGTTGCCCCCAGTGTTTTAGCAAATGTAGCAGAAACTTCGGTTAGACTGACCTCTGAGTATGATCCAAGTCAGTTTGCCGTACTGACCGTCAAACTGATACCTGTGGTGTCTGAAATTCAGGTCAGTGCTTCAAAACTATCATTGCTGCCCAATCAAACCAGCCAATTAACCGCTTTTGTTTCTGGAAGCGGGAATACAGACTTAACTTGGTCAGTCGAGCAGGGGTCTGGATTTTTGTCACGGGTCAACGCCCTGCGTTATTTATTTGTGGCTCCAGCAGTACGTGAAGCCGCTATCGTTCAGATAAGAATTGCTTCCGTGCTTGACCCCACTCAAGTCACAAGGGTGTCTTTGGTGCTTCGCCCTTGGCGGGACACCGTTGCTTTAGGGGCTTTACAAACCTTTGCTCTAAAACAAAATGGTTCATTGTGGGCTTGGGGAAGTAATTTATATGGTGCAGTTCGACCTTCAGAAGCTGTCCTAGGTTCATTCGCCCCCACGGAAATTATTGTTTCACAAGCGGATTCAATCGTAGCTCTAGCAAGCGGAACGTACCACGGTCTTGCCCTATCAAGCCAAGGGAATCTTTGGACATGGGGACTCAATAGCGAAGGTCAACTCGGTTTAGGACATAAACAACCTGTTTTTGCGTCACAGAGAGTTTTTCTGGGGGACATTGTATCAGTCAGTGCTGGGGAAGGACACTCATTGGCGCTGCTCCGCGATGGTCGGGTTTTTGCTTGGGGGCGGAACATCGAAGGGCAACTTGGCGTAGGTAGTTTTGTTTCGCATTCAACACCACAATTGATTCCTGCCTTAAGTGATGTGGTACAGGTTAGTGCTGGAACTTTTTTTTCTTTGGCACTGCTTGAAGATGGTCGGGTCATGGCTTGGGGTGATAATCGCTCTGGTCAATTAAGTCTTGACCCTGCCGAGGTTGCATTATCTTCTACCCCACGTCGGGTGGCTGGACTCGAGGATGATGTAGTGCAACTTCAAGCAGGAGGTCGTCATGTGTTGGCTGTAACGCGCCAAGGTCGTGTTTATGCTTGGGGTGCTAATGAAATGGGGCAATTGGGTGATACCAGCACCAGCCAGCGTTTCTCGCCTGTTTTATTGGACTTAGAAGCCATAGTTCGCGTGGTTGCAGGACAGCAACACAGTTTGGTACAGTCGAGTTCTGGTCAAATCTATGTTTGGGGTGACAACTTGTTTGGGCAGCTAGGGAGATTTGAGGGGTTGATGCAGCCTAGTCCAATCAATTCGGGTGTTGTGGGTGAAGCTGTCTTTGCTGGATTTTCACAGAGCGGAGTTATCTCGAGTTCAAATGAGCTTTTTCTCTTTGGACAAAATCATGGTGGGCAAATCAAACTGCCAAGTTCAACAGCGCAACCTGTAGCAACTTCAGTTCTATTGGCTGTACTGCTTCCCTGAGAACCCGATAGTAAGGGATGTCTTGGATATTAAAATCACTAGATTGTCTCTATTCCCAACTTTTCTTAAGGCTCGAGAGTTCTTGTGTGCCAATCGGTAGGCGTATAGTGCCTATTTTACACTTTGCTTTTTTTGGCTTGTTTTGGCTTGAGACTCAAAAATGACCTTGGAATTTTGCAATCGGTTTGCAAAATTATTCATTCAAAAATCGAGACTTTGGGTGTCTTTAACTCGAGTCTAAGTTCGATGAATCAGACACAAAAGTAGGTTTTGTTGACCCAAAAGCCCAAATAAATTTGCACAGTAGATTGCCGAAACCATCAGAATCGGGCAGTAACCAATGGTATCCAAAATGTCAAAAATGCTTTCATCAACGGATTCGTCCGTAACGAATAGAATCGCCTAAAACCGACTGGCTGGTCTGAAAATCGCAGTGTCGCCGGATCATGCCCGGCTCTCGCCACCAAAAAAGACCCTGTGATAAACAGGGTCTTTTTGTTTGCACTTTAGATTGGTATAGCGGCTTAAGCCATTTTTCGTGCAAAAAGTGAACAGTAGAATTTACTCGAGCTTTTTGCCAATTTTTTACCAGCAAAAAGGTCAATCATTTTGGTGCGTTTCTCCTCGAGTCTGACTTGGCGGTACACATCGGTCGTAATCGAAATCCGTGCATGACCAAGGATTTTTGAAACCACAGCTATCGGCATTCCAACCCGCATCATCAAAGTCGCTGCTGTGTGGCGTAGGTTATGCGGACGTAGGTGAGGCTGAGCCTTTCCAGACAGAATCAGTGTTGTGGCAAACACAAAATCCGCATCCTGCCAGTGATCTCGAGCAGCTTGTTGTTCCAAAGCCTGCTCAGTTCGATGCCGCTCGAGAATGGCTTTGACGGTTGCCAGCATAGGTATTTCGCGCTTGGACTCCTCGGTTTTGGTTTCGCTCAGGATGGGTTCGCCATTCAGTTCAGTAAGGTTTTGGTTGACATAAATCACTTCATTTTCAAAATCA
>JBEGTV010000428.1:0-3010 GCA_041179225.1 Deinococcota bacterium
TATTGATTCTGAAAGCGGTTTATTTGGCAGTGGCACAATGCAGGAAGGGCTGGTGTTTAATAACTTATGGGAACTCGAGTACCCGCTTTATTTTGCTGAAATTCAAACCCCAGTATTTGTGATTGCTGGCATCGAAGACAGCACCAGTTACCCTAGCCAGACCGATTGGTTGGTGGATTTACTGCAAGCCGAACTTTTTGAACTCGAGATGGGGCATTACCCTTGGTTTGATGACACCGAAGTGTTTATTAAAGCCCTAGAAACTGCCCTCGAGTCGTAATTCTTAAAAAACTTGTTAGAGTAGGAATATGGTGCAAAAAAAGCAATTGCTGTGGGTACTTGGTTTAATTCTTGGGCTGGGTTTTTTAAGCATCAGTGTCCTTGGATTTTTTGCTGCCCAAGCCTCGGTTCGTAGCAGCATTCAAACCCAAAGTCTGCCTTTGGCTGGCGATAGTGTCTACTCCGAAGTTCAACGCCAATTGCTTCGTCCTATTTTTATTTCGGCACAAATGGCAGAAAACACTTTTTTGCGAGACTGGGTGCTGAATGGCGAAAATAACCCCCAATCGGTGATTCGTTACCTTGCCAACATCAAAAAACAATTTAATGCCAACACCAGTTTTTTTATTTCCGAACGCAGCAAAAAATACTATTACGCTGGCGGTATCCTAAAAACTTTAGCGAAAACCGACCCTCGAGACGACTGGTATTTTCGCTTTACCGCCCAAAAAGCCCGCTATGAACTCAGTTCCGACACCGACCAAGCCAACCGTAACCAACTGACTATCTTTATCAACTATCGTTTACTTGATGCGAGCGGTCGTTTACTTGGTGTGACTGGGGTAGGGGTAACTTTTGATTCACTCAATAAACTGATCTCGAGAATCGAGGATCGGTTTTCACAACGGGTTTATTTTGTTTCCAATCAGGGCAATCTTATGTTGGCAGATAAACAACACTTTGGAGTCAAAGACATCCGTCAAATTTCGATTAAAGACCTAGAAGGGATTCGCAATGTTGCCACGCAGATATTAAGTACCAAAAATCCAAAACAAAGCTCATTTATCCGCCAAGGTGCGACGGTTCAACTCAATTCAAGGTACATCAGCGAATTGGGTTGGTACTTACTGATTGAACAAGATGAAAGCAGTGCTACTGCGCCATTTTTGCGCTTGTTATTACTGAATTTGTTATTTGGGATTATTGCCACAGCACTGGTTTTGGGTTTGACGGTACTGGCAATCAATCAGTATCAGCGTCGGCTTGAGTTTTTTGCCACCACCGATGCTTTGACAGGCGCAAATAACCGTTCAATTGGCGAAGCCCTACTCGAGCAAGCCGAAAAAGAAAGTAAGCGTGAACAAAAAGCCTTGAGTTTGATTATTTTTGATATTGATGACTTCAAAAAAATCAATGATACCTACGGACACAGCGCTGGTGACACGGTACTGCGCGAAGTGGTGAGTTTGAGTAAAACCGTACTTCGCAACAGTGACACCATGATTCGCTGGGGTGGCGAAGAATTTTTGATGCTCCTGAAAAATTGTCCTCTCGAGAATGCTGTAAAACTTGCCTCAGAACTGAATCAAATTATTGCCGCCCACCCGTTTGTGATTGAAACAAAAAATATCCGAGTAACGGTTAGTGTTGGCGTAGCCCAACTCGAAGCCCAAGAAAACCTGACGCAACTAATCAAACGCACCGATGATGCCCAATACCACGCCAAGAAAAACGGAAAAAATCGGGTCACGGAAGCCAAATTAGCCCAACTGAGGCTGCTGTGATGTACGTTGAATGCCCACGCGATGCTTGGCAAGGGATGCAAACTTTCATTCCCACAGCGCAAAAAATTATGCACTTAACACACTTATTAGGGGCTGGATTTACGCACCTTGACTGTGGCAGTTTTGTCTCGAGCCACGCCGTACCACAAATGGCAGACACCGAAGCGGTACTTGAAGCACTACCTGAAACCAAAGCCGATTTACTCTGCATTATCGCCAATCAAAAAGGTTTAACTCGAGCCTTGGCTTGCAAAAAAGCCACCAGTGTTGGCTATCCATTATCCATTTCAGATACATTCCAGCGCCGTAACACCAACACTTCACTCAAGGATTCATGGGCATTGGTGGCAGAAATCCAGTCTCGAGCCGAGTATTTACGGCTGGTGGTTTACCTTTCAATGGGTTTTGGCAACCCATACAAAGACCCGTGGAATGTGGAATTGGTTCTCGAAAGTGTGGCAACCTTACGCGAAATTGGCATTCAAAACATCGTTCTCGCCGATACTTACGGCATTGCCGATGCAACTCGAGTCAGTCAAGTCAGTACGGCAGTGGTACGGCAATTCGGGACTTCTGGCATTGGCGTACATCTTCATGCTCGAGCCGAAGATGCAGTAGGTCTAGCCCAAGCTGCACTTGACGCTGGAATTTTATGGCTCGAGGGAACACTTGGCGGGATTGGCGGTTGCCCATTTGCAGGCGACCACTTAATCGGGAATTTACCCACTGAAATCGTTTTACCGCTTCTCAATATCAATCTCGAGCGCATCCCAGAACTCACACGGAACGCACTCGAGATTCAAAGCACTTATTTGTAAATCAGTCAGGATACGCCTCTCTTTGTCTGCACCAGTAGAAAAAATGCGAAAAACGAAAACGGTTTTTTAGATGCCAAAGCACCTCCTTTCACGTACTTCTGACCTTTATGCTAAAGACAAAACCTGATGTTTACCTGAAATTAGCCAGCAGGTAAATCAGCGTATAAAGTCGTAAGCGAGAGATCAAAAGAAATACTTGGAAAAGAAATGACTGCTGCACCCGAAAAAGACTGATAACGCCATGCCCCATCTGCTTGACGGGTGTACACTTCGGCTAAAGGCTCGGATTGTGAAAGTAAGACATACTGCTCTAAACTTGGAATGGTCTGGTAATTCTGCCATTTTTCGCCACGATCAAAAATTTCGGTACTCGAGGACAAAACCTCGATAATCACAATTGGATGACGT